>NZ_JBHIOZ010000159.1:1650-2800 GCF_042195805.1 Bartonella sp. AP57NXGY
CATGAAAAAAAGTGTGTGCTCTTTAGGGGGTATCTTGGTGCAACAAGCCGCTTTTGCGTTGCTTGCGTGCGAAGGGGTGAAGCAGATTCACAGAGGGGATTATTTTGTCAGTGCTGTCTGTTTTATAAAATAAAGCCTATCGTAATTTTTATTTCTTGAAAAGAGAGTATCGTCATTGGTCTTATGTAAAAGGACGCTCTCAATTTTAGCTGGAAAAATTTGATGTAAAAAAGTTATATAAATAAAGGGTGATCCACAACAGCCGATGGAAAAAGCTGATCCCGGGAACCTATACAAATAGGTGGGCGCCATATGAAAAAGCCCACGGGCTTGATCAGGGACAGCTCCCTTGGAGATCATTAAGGTCTCAGGAATACGTTATTTCCTGTCGAGAAGCGCAGAACACCCTCCTTAATATAAAACAATTTCAGAGCTTCTGCTAGAGATAAAATAACCTCGCTCTCTTCTTTTTCATGAAGTATTTCAGGAGAGATTGATGATATTGTCGGTGGTTGCTCGAAATGGCTGTATGATGGATGGCTTATTCAAAGTAAAAAAGCAAAAAATATGAGTGGGGGTGGGTGATTGAGTGACGCAGAACGGTTTATTGGCAATGGCTTGATTGGCTCTTTTGGGACAGTGCTTGATTTTTATGTTTCGGGGGTAATGCTTGGAGGAGTTTTGAAAGGAATATTTCTTATTCAAGGATGTTGGTTGAATTGGTGTTGCACCTTTGAAGTTTTTGCTTTGTGAAGCCATATTTCAGGGCTGTTTTATCAACTTTGAGGGGTGGAGGAGAGCCGATACGGTATGTGCTGCTATATGGTTGAAGCTCATAAATAAAAAACAGACGGTGATAGTTTATTAGAGGCGCTAAGCGATGTTTTAAGCTTTTTTCAAAAAGTATTTTTTGAGGATCGTGTTTACAATTTTTTTTTATCCATGATGGAAGGTGTGAAAAGAAGAAACGGCTGAAGAGGACTTAGGCGTGAAGCCCGTATGCTTGCTATGAGAAGAAATTCTGTAAGGGGCATATTGGCAGTGTTTGGAAGATGCCTTCAATACAAAAAAGGTCCAAATTCAAAAAAAGGCACTGTGAATTGTGTGGGGGGGGTGATGGTGTGGTTATAAGCAGGGGCAGTTTATTGAG
>NZ_JBHIOZ010000160.1:0-2775 GCF_042195805.1 Bartonella sp. AP57NXGY
ACCGCAACACCGCAGCAGCCCACCAAGCTGTAGGACAGCTAGATGTCGCACCGCTTGAGGGAGCAGTGCATAATCGCCTAGATATGATCAATGATTTATCGGATGAAGGATTGGGATACTGGGACAAAGTGCGCGAAGTCGCAAATGTCAAAGAGCATCCAGTAGGTGAGATTGCGCATGATGAAAATGGCAATGTCCTCTATTTAACCGATGAAAATGGAGAGTATATAAAAGGCAGTGATGGAAAACCAATAATTCTGTATCGCTATTTAAAACCAGAGGAAGAAAAGCATTTACAAGCTGGTTCTGATGGCAACAGGCGTATGTTCTATAATGGTATTTTTAACACACCAGATGAGGCTGCCTATCGTGCTGTCCAATTAGCTGATAATGCGCATGAACCCCTTTATTTTACATACCACCCACAAGCTAAAGACAGGCTCGTAGAGTATGGGGTAGCAATTTATGAGTATTTTGGGGGATGGAGTAATTCGGCCAAGAAATTCCAAGATTTTACCTCTCGTTATGGTAATGACAAGGCTATTGTTAGTGCGCATAGTCGTGGTAGCTTAACAGTAGGCAATGGACTGCGTGACTTTGAAAAGCGCGGCATTCACGGTATAGCAGAAAAAACAGATATCTATCTTTTTGGACCAGCGGATCATGCTCGATCTATAGCGAATGCATTATATGTCGTAAGCGATGGCAAAAATGATCATGTTTACTTACAAAGCCATGCATCTGACCCCATTAGCACGTTGTTTGGTTACAATGCACCTACTTTTTATAAAGTACCTTTAAATCTAGATGTTTCACTTTTGGAGAAAGGTATAAAAAATCCTTTATATATGACGCTGTTTGTAGGAACCAGTTTATTGACTACAGCAACCTCTCCATTGATAGAGGGAGGGAGGGCGTTAGGCGGGTATGATCCTAGTCCCCATAATTGTTATGGTGATGCAAGTAAAGCGTGTATAACTAATTATGGAATACCGCCTACTAAACAAATTAATTCAACTTATTCAATTTTAGAGCATTTATGGAAGAAAAAATGAGACAAATTTTGAAATTATTGAGTGGTATAGTCCTATTAAGTGTAGCTGGATGTGACATTGAAAACATTGATAAGCCTCCTCCAGAGTATGTGAGTATGTGGGAGAAGGTAGGTGCAGATTCTACTGAAGTAGGAAAAGCCTTGTTAGAATGCGGAATGCCAAGCATTTTTGATATTGATTCAGAAAACAGAAAGCTTAGTATTAATGAGGATGCAACAATTTATGCTTGCATGGTTCAATCAGGATTCCATTATAAAGGGAGAGGAAACTGGTGTTATACATTTAGAGAAGAAAACCTTCCCATTTGTCAGCCTGGTGCTGTCATTCCGAAGAGAAGTGTCGAAAAGCGCTTAAACAGCCCGTTTTGTAAAAGAAGTCCAGTACAACCTGAATGCAAGCCTTAAGTGATGATCAACAATCCGCCATCCTTGCCTTCGCTTGGAATGGTGGGATTGTTTTCTCAACCAATCATCTCAATATTGTTCACCGTTGTTTTAAGCAGCGGTGACAGGAAATATCAACAGGTTTATGAGCTCTGTTTTATCGTAAATAAATCCATTGAAAGAGGGGAAAAATGAAGAAAATCTTAAAACTGTTGAGTTGCATGGCTTTGTTAAGTATCGCTGGATGTGACTCAAAGCCTCCTTCAAAATACTTTGTTATATGGCAAAAGCCAGATGCAGATTCTACTGAAGTAGCAAAAGCATTGTTAGAGTGTGGTAAGCCAACTCCTTATAATGCCGATACAGAAAATAGTGGATTAGGTTTCGGTGAATGGGCAATAATTCATACTTGTATGCTTCAATCTGGCTTCCACTATAGAAGTGAAAATGGAAAGTGGTGTGAAAATTGTCAAGATGATAGGATTCCGGTGTATCCTCTTAGTGGTTCTATCACGCCTCAGCGAAGTGTTGAGAGACGCTTAAATAGCCCTTATTGTAAAAAACATTCAGAACAACTTGAATGCCAGCCTTAAGTCTTGCTTCAGTAGAGAAAGCCTTGAATTTACACCAAATAAAGCACCAGGTTGATGAGTTTGAGAAAGCCTTGTCCGTCCTTACGTGACAAGGTTTTCTTTTTATGCCGCGTCGTTATAACGTTGCTGTTTTGCTTGCTCGATGACATTCAAAAGATCTGATTGTAACCAACGCGATAAAAAACCAAATTTTAAAGGTTTTGGGAGAGAGCCATTGGTTACATGACGGCGGAAAGTTGAGACACTCATATGAAGCAATTTTGCACTTTCACGGTCTGTTAAAAGAATATCATTTTCTGTCATATTAAAATCCTTTCACTATAAAAATGGTAACAAATCATAACTATTTATTAACCACATTTTGGTTCATTTAGAAAGATGTTTTATTCATAGAAAACAATATTTTATTATACAATTTCTGATGTGATACGTGATGAATCTTATTGAGAAAGAATGAGAGACAAGAGAGCTAAAGTTATCCACAGATAATGGGGTTATTCACCCCATATTTTAGGTTTGACCCGTGACATAAGCCGCCCATTTATCCATATAGACACGGCGCTGTTCTAGATAGTCAGTACGACGATAGGAGCGCTCTACTTGTCCTCCGACTGTATGACTTAGAATAGTTTCAGCGACCTCATAGGGGGCATCGGTTGTTTCAGCAAGCCAATCGCGTAAACTAGAGCGAAAACCATGCGGGCAGGCTTCAAGTTTATTGTCTCTCATATATTGAGCCATACA
>NZ_JBHIOZ010000161.1:0-2756 GCF_042195805.1 Bartonella sp. AP57NXGY
TCGTTTACACCGAGGATGTCGGGAGTTCGAGTCTCTCATCGCCCACCATATAGCTTTATATTCCTATTAAGTTTTTGAAATTCATATCTTTTTTGCTGCGAGGGATGCCTTAATAAAGTTAGGGGAATAGGGTTTTCACTATTTCCTTTACAAAGCGTATTCTTTTTGCCAGCTTTCTCTAACAATTTTTTAATAGTTCTAAATCTTTTCTTGTGAAATAATGTTTATCAGTCTAGCAAACATACCAACAGCTTCACATCTAAATGTATCAGAAGACTTTATAGTGAAACTTTTACAACAAGCATCCGATTCTCTTCTCAAAATTTCTGCTGCCTCTTGATCTAAACCATAAAGCTCTATGATCTTTTCCTCCAGTCCTACAGGAACAGATTTTTTGCTAATCTCGACAGAAGATAAAAATCCTACAGATATGTCTAATTTCTTAGCCATATCTAAGAGGCGTTCGGAGTGATCAATGCGAAGTTTCCGTAAAATTTTACCAAAGGGTGTTAGCATTTAAATAAAACGCGTAAGGGTATAAGCTTTACGGCATAAACTGAGAAAATTATCCACCAATAATATGTTTCACGCAATCAGCAATGTGATTTACTTTCTTTGCATTAGCAGCAACTCCATTAAATTTTTTTATAATCCAATCAGCTCCTGTTCCAAGGTGTGTAATCCATGTTTTTTGAACAATAGGCTCAACAGCCCTCACAGTTTCTTCAGGAGATATAGTTAATTCCAGAAATCTTTCACAAACAATTCGAGGCGCTTCAAAATCATTTGCTTCATTACGTACGGTAAACAAATTATCCAAATTATCGTCGTTAATAAGATAAGGGGAATGCGTCGAATAAATTACTTTATTGCCCTTTATGCTCGATAAAGTTTGTAAGGAGCTTAATATTTTTCTCTGTGGATGAATATGTAAATTATTTGCTGGCTCATCCAATAAAAAAATTATTCCATTTTTGCTTCTATGCCTGCGAACTTCTGTAAGGACTTTAAAACAAAAAAACCAACGAAACCCTTTACTTCTCTCATGTAAATAAAAAAGAGGTTATTTACTTTAATTTGTAAACAATAATCTACAAAACCACTATTAGATTTTTCTATTATACAATCATCAAAAAGGCTCTTCCTTTCAGTAATATCCACCCAACCTTCTTTCACTACTGACTTCAAATAACCATTGATCAATCCTATACGCTGCTTAACAGCATCGTTGTCATCACAATTAACAATATCTTCCTGAAAACTAATAGCAAGATTTTTTTCTTATTTTGTTCACGATGAGATGTGCCATAGCGCCATGTACACTTATCACTCGCATCTCCAAGGCAAGTATGGGAGCTTATGGGATTCATGATCACTCTCAACCATTCTGTCCAAACGTTACTGCCAGCAGGGAGTGTCCCGTAGGTATAGCCATTGCCGCCAATAATTCTGCTGACAAAGTCGTATCTATTCCCATCAAAGCCAACAATGGTTTGTTTGCCATCACTCACATAACCTAACAGACCGGATGCAACTAAAACATTAAAGGCTGGTCCATAGAAATTGATATTCGTGTTGTCGGCTATACCGTGAACACCTTCTTGTTTGAAAGAATTCAGCATATTCCCCAATGTCATTGTCCCGCGACTATGTCCATAAAGTTCTAATCCTGTAAGACCATAGCTATACATCAAATCTTTTGCTTCTTGTGTGGAATTGGTCAAACCCCAAAAGTTATTTTCCATAAACTTCTGATAGCCCGCGACTAGAAGTTCTGAGATAGCAGAATCAGCTTCTGGGAACACAACAAAATAAAGCGGTTCATTTTTATTCTCCGCATGTTGCTCTGCATAAACAGCGGCTTCCTCTGGTGGAGTAAAGATGCCATTAAAGGACACATGCACCTTGCCATCAGCACCCTCTTGTAAATGCTGCTTTTCTTCATCCGTTAAATAATGTGCGTGAGGTATTGGTTGTCCACGAGCGTCTTTGATATACTGTCCATTTTCATCTTTTTCATAGATTGTATTGCCATTTTCATCACGGTCGACCACGGCGATGGGGTGCTCTTTGATAAACATGGTTTTATAGGAATCATCGCTGTATTTAAACCCTTCTTCTAAGAGTTGCGTTACCATTTCACGGTTTTCATGGACGATTTGTTCCAGCTTGCCTACATCGAGCTGTTGTACACTCTTATGGGCGCTAGCAGTATCCCGATTAAGGGAGGCGATGGCTTGCTCAACATCTTGCCCCGTCAACGCCTTCTGCCCTGCTTCATCAGTAATGACAATGGTGCCATTGCTGATAGCAGATTTGGTATATCCTTCCTCTAAATCTTTAGCTTTTGAATGATCTAAGACATTTTTAGCAATGTTTTTCCCGACACCATATTTGCCCTGATACATCGGACCACCCGCCGAAATGCTTAAACCTTGGCTGCTAGCTTGCGCATGCGCACTGTTGCTGATATCACTGGTGCTGATGCTTCCTGTGGTCAGGCTGTTTTTATCTGCCGGCGCGGTGCTTTCAATAATACCTCCGGTCAGCGTTGTTTTATCTTTAACGTTGATATTAAAGCCGCCATCACCCGCTTTGATGCCTGATTGTTCCACAACACTATGATAATCACTAGAGGATTTATCCTTGTTCAAGGAAATATTGGTTGTGGCTGTACCTTCCTTTTCTCGGCTATTATAACCAATGGAAACAGAGTTTTGCTTGCTGGAACTTTGTCCCGTATCACTGCGGCTGGT
>NZ_JBHIOZ010000162.1:0-2755 GCF_042195805.1 Bartonella sp. AP57NXGY
GCTTCACCCAGATGACATTGCTTCCGCGGTCAACTTTATTCTTTCCTCATCTAATACCGCACAAATTTCTTCTATACTACCGCACAAATTTCTTCTATACGTCTCGATGCTCCACTTTGGTATCAAGTATAAGGATCTATCCAATGAAAATCACGCCCAGAATAGCTCTTGTCTTAACCCTCGTAGGAACCTTTTTTTGGGGTTCCAATTTCCAAGCCACTAAGATAGCTTTAACGACTGTTTCTCCATGGACAGCTTCTTTTGAGCGGTTTCTCATTGCCGTAATCGCCATATTTTTAATTATGATTTTCAAAGAAGGCTTGCGGTGGCATGTTTTATCGCAAAATTTTATTTCTTATATTTTCCTAGGGATTATCGGTGTGGCAGGGTTTAATGGCGCTTTATTTGTTGGCTTGCAAACGTCAAATCCCATAACAGCCTCCCTCATCATGGCGACAACCCCTATTAGTGCTAATATTATTGAAGCTATCATGAATAAATCTTTCCCAACCTGTGAGAGGGTTATAGGGATGCTCATTAGCATGTTCGGGGTCTATTTAGTCATAACAAATGGGAGATTTTTGTCTAACCATGTTTCCTTTGCCAAAGGAGATATTATGATTCTTTTAGGTTCCATTGGTTGGGCGTTCTATACCGTGGGCACGCGGTCATTTGTCAAGAACGCAACCCCGCTTGAAACAACAAGCTGGACGATGCTCTCTGGCACCGTCGCCCTTGGCGTCCTAACCTTTTTATTCGAATCCCCTCTTCAAGAAACGATGTCTATGTCCGGCGCTAGTTTATTCGCACTCCTTTGGATGGGGGTTGCAGGATCAGTTTTAGCCTACCTATTTTGGAATATTGGAATAGCGATCCGAGGTCCGGGTAAGACGGCGATATTTTTCAATTTTGTACCTATTTCAGCCTTATTGGTGCAAATCCTGTTCGGCTTCATCCCTCAAATCATGCAAATCATAGGCGTTTTTATTACGATTTTTGGAGTTCTAATCGGACAAGGCTATATATTCAGCTTACTAGGATCTAGAAAAGCCGTTCCCAATGCGCATAAAGAGTAATATACTTTTTAAGATGAATGGAAATTGGCGTGTTATTTTTCGCTTTATCGGAACAGATGTGGAGCTTGTTGATTATCAAGATTACCATTGATGAAAGGAATGAAAACAAATGACGCATAACCCCGCCCATTCTAGTGAAGTTCTAAAAGTAGCTTTTTTAGAAGAAATGGGGATAACAATACAAAAATTAGCGTATCGTCTTTATATAACAAAATACGTATTTATTGTCAAATAATATTTTATCTTTTTTGATATTTTTTTGTATTTTTTAAATACGTTGTGTATTGATAATATCTTATGATTATGAATTGCTTCTTTTATATTTATATGCGTTTAAAGCTATATTATGGGCTTTATGAAACGATTGCGTTATGTTTTGAATCTATACATCTATAATATTTAAAAAGGCTCTCATAATGCGTATTTTTATCTTTATAATCTATCAGTTTTTTTACTAAATGAATTTAAATTTTTTTGTGAATTTTGTTTATAATACATTTAAAATTTAATAGCCTCTTATAGGTGCTCTCTTTATAATCAATGCGTTCATTTACAGTTTAGTTATTTGAAGCTGCTGTTTTTACGCATTTTCTATAGCTGTTATATGCTTTATAGCCATGGCATCATTTTTCATTTTCATAAGAGAAATGATAAATAGGATATATGATAATTGCGATTTATTGTCTGTTATGAAAACACTTATGAAAACATCTCAATAGAAACTGATCATTATAGAGATGAGCAAAATCCCTTTTAATAAACTTTTGTCATTTTTGTCAGTTCTTTTTAGAACCTATATCATTTTTTTTAAATGAGAGAAAATTAAAATCATTATATTTCAATAAGTTAAGTTTTATCAATTTTTCAAAATACAACTTATTAAAACAGCCATAACAAATAAATACAACTGTAAATATATATTTGTCAGTTTATGTCAGTACATTGAATCGACAAAAGTGATCATTTAGTGAATGATTAAAACATGTCTTATGAAAAGCATATAATCTTTTAAAGCCTTTCAAAAGAAAGGGATTATAATCATAATAAATGCTATCAAGATCCTTATGGTTATGAGTTTTAGAGGTGCTTTTTACGCCCCTTTTATATATTTTTTTCAATAAAAAAATAAAAGTTATTATATTTCAATAAGTTAATTTTTATCAATTTTTCAAAAAACAACCTATATCAATAATACAACCTATAAATTCAACTAATGCTCTATGTTTTGTAAGGGTTTTGGGGGGTAGAAACATTCAAAACCTATAAGTAATATAAGAAAATGAATATACATAACCCTCTTTAAACAAAGCTTTTGAAAAGGATAAAGCACTCATTTTAGATTACGGTTTAATCTTTTAAAGGCAATGTAAATAAGAGTATCTAAAAGTGCAAGTTTCTTCTTTTTAGAATAACGCATACAAACACTCCTTTTAAAGATTGTATCTAATCAACTTAACAAAAGAGGTATAGATTATGGTTATAAGCTCTATACCCCTTATGCGTTTATCATACCCATTATATGAGCATCTTTATAAGTTATTCAGTTTCTCTTATTTCTAATTTTGGTAAGTTCTTAACAATTTTCATTGTTTCTAAACTTACGGTAATAACCCTCTGAAATAACTCTAGAGGGTAGGCAGGGTTGCCAATGGTTTCAACAGCATAACGATTGGCATCAT
>NZ_JBHIOZ010000163.1:0-2697 GCF_042195805.1 Bartonella sp. AP57NXGY
GAAAAATATAGAATGAGAACAGAAGTATAATTTTGTATTATCGTAACTGCAATAGCATTCTTTATTGGCAGATTGTTTATTGGAGAGAAGGAAGTAGGCAATGCGCATAATCCCTGAACGGAAGGTTTTGTGACAAGAATTTCAATAATGGCATGTTACTAAATGTTGTGTGTGTTCTTTGCTTGTCAGAAAAAGTAGATGGCGCTCTTTATTTGCATAACCGGTATCGAGTAATGAGTAATGCGGGAGGCTAGTTTAAAATCTCGTTTATTCCGTTAAAGCTTACTGTTTTCTATAAAAAGACTGTTTTCGTGATATCCGCTGTTAATCTCGCGTATTTGGTAGAGATGAAAATATAAACGTTTATCGTGTCTGTAAGGGAGCTTGAAGCAATGAAGTTATGTGTAAAAGAGTTCTGAAAAGCTTCTTTTGTCCGTAAAACTTATAAGGAAAATTTAAAGGCAGGAAAATGTTAGAGAAATCTAAGAGTACGCTGTGAAAATCAAGAAACAGTCTTTTTAGAGATGGTTTGCTGTCTGTCATCGTGCTTCATGATTTTCAATGTTTTTAAAATTTCTTTCTCAATGAGAGAGGGCTTTTTTATTAAAGCGGGGGAGATTTGTTATGACAGTTAACAATGAAATGGAGAGAAGATGCTGCTTTACCAGCTGTTTTTGTCGCTTCAGTTTCATTTGAACCTATTGTGATTATGAAAGCATAGTGATTCAATGACTTTGAAAAGGGGGGAATAACATTATCAAGTTTGCAATACAGTGCGATTTTTTGCATCGCGATGCGTGGCAGAAGATGGTCAGCATTTGGGGGCATTGTGGGTTCTATATTCTATGCTGGTTCTGTAGGGCGTCTGTTAGCGCATTTATGGAACTATTCCGCATTGAAACGCGTGCTTAATTTCGTGGATCTTTGCAAAGGTCTGATCAGAAAATCCCATATTTCAAGAGGTTTTTAGAGGGATCTAAAAGCACAGAGGTATCATAAAATTACAAACACCGTACGTTACTGGAGGTGATCAATTTTAGAGCTTAAGGAGCTTATCGGTTTAGTGTTCTTTCATAAAAATGATGAAGGCTGTGGTCAAGGTCTCAGTGTGTTGGTTTCTCGAAAAGTGGTAAATGCTGTATGATTTTATATGCCATTGCCAATGTTATGGCTAGGGAGTTCAAATAAAGCATATCATAAATCGGAATTCTTCTCTTTACGCGATAAGAGGAGGGCTAGGCAAAACAGTAAAAATGCAGCGATAGAGAATATGAAGAATACGATATATGTTTGGTTTAAGGACAGGGATTCTTCTGTCAGCGAATGGATCAAAAAGCCAGCGAATATACCCCCTAAGGCACCACCTATTTGCTGTAATATGCGTGTGATAACGGCTGTATCTTTGACGTATAAACTGTTGACATATTGGATGGGGGCGGAAAGGCAGACAATGGTGGCGATGCCAAGTCCTATGCCTCTTAGCAAGAATCCCAGTCCATCCATGCTTATATTATAGCCGAAGCATAATAACCCAAAGCTTGATATCACTAAACCAATTCCTATCATGAAAAAGGGAGATTTTTCTTTCCATTTTTGGTAAATAAATTTCCTGCCAATCCACGCACCCACTCCTTGCAGAGCAAGGAGGGTACCGATGATGAGAAGGCTCTTTTCATAGTTTCCTCCCATGGCAACGGCTAGTGGGAAATAAACGAGGAAGCTATAAAAAAGAAATGAAGCAACGAGCCCCATGATCATGAGCAATGTATAGCGCGCATTTTGAAATCCGCTAAAGACGATTAATTTGTTTTTTGCTTTCTGATTAGAAACAATGAATAATATGAGAGATATCACGGCTATAAGCGCTAGGATAAAGAGGGTGTTGTGGTTATTGATATTTCTGGCTTCTGTGAGATAAAAAAACGAAAGAAGGGAGATGGAAAACGCTAAAAAAGCAAATAAGTTAAATTTTGTTTTTGTTGTTTCGTTGCTCTTTAAATGTTTAGCTCCAAGGGTGAGTGCCAATAAAATAAGCGGAATATTGATAAAAAATAACAAACGCCAAGACACATACTGAGCAAGCGAGGCGCCTACCAGCGGACCAAAGGCAGGAGCGAAAACTGTTGGTACGGCTATGGTGCCCATGGCTTGGCGCACTCGTGTCTGTCCAAATTGTAAGGCAATGATGGTTTGGCTAAGGGGCAGCAAAAGACCGGTCCCAAAACCTTGAACGATACGGGCAGATATAATAGTTGGAAAATTATAGCTTAATCCTACCCCCAGTGATCCAAGCATAAAAATGAAGCTTGCAAGAAGCCAAGTGCTTTTGATACCTATTCTTCCTTGCACAAAAGCGGCCATTAGCAGCCCTGGAACGGTGGCGAGAAAATAGGATGTTACAACCCATTGTATATTATTTTCTCCGACTGAAAAATAATGCGCAAGGTTAGGAAGGATGACATTGACAATGCTCCCGTCCAGCAGAGGAAGTATGCTGGAAATAATGACGGTATATATGACATACCTTTCTGTTTTTGTATAGGAATCTCTCTTTTGCATTATTATGCCCCCTGTTGATATTCTTTAAAATATTGTCCCCGCCCCATTCCCAGACTTTTAAAAATTAACATGTGTTTGTGATGGCTGTGGTTTTGATATTGGGATAAATGTGATTGGGAGCGCTGATGGTCCCCTTGT
>NZ_JBHIOZ010000164.1:0-2687 GCF_042195805.1 Bartonella sp. AP57NXGY
ATATCAACGGTAAAATTATCAGCATCTTCAATGGTATCAAACATCAAATGTTGATAAGCAAGTTGTATTTGGGGCTCAAATGTTAAACCTTCCATTCCGGTAGAAAATTGTTTGCCAACGGTGGTGGAAATACTTAACATTTTTACATTGTTCAATTTCGCGGTTTTACCAATGATAGCATTGGTGATATCGCTCTTTATTATCCCATAGGACAAGAGTGTATCCATATAGAAACCATTGTCATGCTGCACGCTTCCATAAGCTGTTAGTGACCATTTATCCAATGTGTTCTTACTGGCATCCGCTATGTCCTTTGGAGTGAAAGACAGCCGCCCATAGGTGCCTACAAGACCGAAATGTGTTGTGGTATTTTGTCCTTCTAATGCTGCGAATGTGACTCCGGCTTGGAGAGCAGCATAGCGGATATCAGCACCATAACCATATTTGAGAGGTCCGCGTTCAGAAGATAAGGTTCCTGTGTTTCCGTAAGTATAGAGGAAGAAACCGGTTTGTTTTTCCTCTTCTTTTCCTAAGACAGATGTTCTGATATTGGCTAAAAGCGCGTTTTGTTTAGCCATATCGGTTAATCCACTATAGAAGAGAGCATTTGGCATGACCAAATAGCTTGCTGTTTGTGGTACAGGGGCAACGGTAGGGATATTTGTTTCAGGATCAGGATTTGAACCAGAATTGGAGTCAAGCAGTTCGGGTTGCAAACGGAAATCCCAGAAGTTTTCATTCTTTTCATCAAAGAGGTTTTGTGCAATATCGGCTTTGCCTTGGCTTGAGTCTGGTCCATAGGCACGTAGTGTATACATATCTGGTAAACCATTTCTTGTGGTATAGCCATTTACGAGTTTGAAAGAGTTTTCTTCTGCTTTTCCAGAAACTTGAATGAGTGAAAGACCTCGGACATTGGCAGCAGCAGAGGTATTTGCTTCGATATTGTTCTCTTCTAAGCGCCCCGTGACATAAACTGATGTGTTGCCTGAGACGTTCCCATTGATCAAAAGCCTATCGGTTTTTTGATCGGCGATTGGTGCTCCATCACTCCATTGTGCGTTGAAGTAAATTTTTGCGTCACCAGAGGCATTGTAGACGGCTTGCGTGTCTGGTTTACCAGAACCTATATACAAAGTTTGGTAATGCTGTTTTTCTGTTGGCTTGCTAAACATAATGGAGCTGTTATCGAGATTAAGCGTAGAAATATCGGAACGAGATCTTTGAGCAATATCAAGTAGTTTTCCATCAGCATCTTTTTCATTGTTACTGATCTTCAACGTCCATTTTGTGTCGTTTTTCAGATCAAAGCGTGTTTGCCCATTTTCGTCATTTCTTACACCGCCTTGTAAGACAGAATGGTCTGCGGTTAAAGTAAACATTTCAACAGGTTTTGTCTTCTGCTTTATGTTTTTGAATAACGTATCTGCAAGGATTTTTGAATTTTTGAGATTAATTTTTCCCATTGATTCATCGGTATTTATTCCAATACCATTTTCAACGATCAGATCTGTATTGGTCAAATTAACTTCACTGTTTTGCCAATCTTGTGGATTACTATTACTTAGGCCATTTAACTTATTTTTAGACAAATCTGTAAAATTCACCCCAGCAACCCCTGCTGTTGCAGAAGTATTTGCGAGATCAATATGTCCATTTCTGTTTATCTTTAGTGCAATTAGTGTTGCATCTATTTTGTTTTCAGCGCCATTGATCATCTTAATCGTGCTATTGGATGCGACAAGTCCAAAATCAACTTTTTCAATCGTTGTTTTTCCGTTTAATTCAATGACGCTATTTGCAGCAGCATTTACACCCATGCTGGGCAGTTCGATTCCCTCAATATTTGTTTTCTTCCCTTTTATCGTTAATTCTTCACTTGTGATTTTGCCTCCATCCGTTACATAAAGACCAAAGAGAGTCTTCGTAATCGTTGTTTTTCCTTTTAATTCAATGACGCTGTTTGGGCCCTCAGCTGATGCGCCTGTAACTGAGCTTTCGCCATTTTCTGTGAGTGCAACATCTTTAACATTAATATATCCACCCAAAGTTGCATATAATGAATTATTACTCCCAGTAACAGTTCCTCCTGTCATGAAAATTTTTGATTGCTCACCAATGGCACTCAGCGCATTATGCTCAGATGAAATGATTTTCGCACCATTGTTTAAAGTAATGCTGCTGCCGTTTTGAGCAATTATTGCTTCTCCTTTTGCCTCAAAAGATCCGCCGGTGATTGTTATTTGAGATTTGTTATCTGCTAAGATGCTGTTTTTTGCTTTCGTGACGGTTACATTATTTAAAGTGACAATACTTCCTTTGTCAGCACTTATTCCTTTATCCATAAGAAAGTCATCATTTCCGCTTGATATTTTTACATCTTTCAGCGTGTTTTCTTTGCTGGTGGTGTTAAGAAATGATGCACCTACTGCTTTGTCTCCTGTGACCTCAATCGATCCTCCGGTCATCTTGATTGTCGCATTATCACTTTCGGCTTTAACACCGATCGAAGCATTTTTAATTGTTGTGTTACCATTCAATTCAATAGTGCTGGAACCTCTTGCAAATGCACCGAATTTTGTTCCTTTACCATTTGCTGTGAGCACAACATCTTTAACATTAATATATCCACCAGCTTTTGTATATAATACACTATTGCTACCGGTAACAGTTCCCTCTGTCATAAA
>NZ_JBHIOZ010000165.1:0-2687 GCF_042195805.1 Bartonella sp. AP57NXGY
CTATCAAAATATAGCAACTTTTCTAACAAGTTAGGAATAAATCTAAAAATATATATTAAATATAAAAACAGTACGATATGTAGGCAATCTGGGCTTTAGAAACAAGAATCAAAGCGTATAAAGATGCATAGAGGTAAGATTGAGACATATCATTTTTATGATTCAATAAAAAATAAAAATTAAAGAAAAAATTTTATATCAAAAATTTAAGGTGGTTTAAAAGGTGGACGGGCAATGCATGGAAGGATGAGCGAGAAGGTGAATTAGGGGAGAGCGATTTATAGATTATCAGTATCTTTGTAAAAGTATCTTCTCAAGATAAATATTGTGATGAAATAAGATTGTAGTTGAATGTTCGAAAAGATAATACGCACTCTTAATTTTTCCGTTATACACATCACAATAAAAGCCGTGAAAGGCACGGTCTTATTACAAACTTTCTCTAAAAGCAGTACATGAGTTTGCAAGATATTACCGTAATATTTTAAAAGAAGGATTTTATTTCAGGAAAAAATTATCTTAAAATAGTAAAGCAATATTTTTCAAGAAATTGCTAGGCGACTTTTGAAAGTAAAAAAGCTAAGTTAAAAAATAAAAGCAAAAATGGTTGTTGGTTTTCTCGACTGGAGTTGCATGTCATTTCCCACATAGGGAATTTACCTATAGAAAAATTAAAAGCCAAGATCATTCACAATGTTTTCCCGCCACTTTAGCATGAAAAAGCAGATACAGTGCGAAAATATTTGCCTTATCGTCAACATCATTATTATAATTAGGAAGCTGAAGCAACGTCATTTACAAATCACATAAAAGCCTTACCATTATTCATTATATAGCTCCGTAGATTTCTTTTCTTCAAGCATGCCAGCCCCTAGATGTTATTTTTGTTGAAAACAGAGCCTTTGTGTATGATCAGTTCTTTGAACGACGATAGTAGTGCAATCCATAAAATCTTTTCTCATCTTCTTTTGATAGGATAACAAAGATGCCCTTAGAATACATCAATAGACTCAATCATTTTACACAAACATAATCTGTTGAATCCTTTAGTTTCAATTCAGATACCTCAGTTACTCTAATTAAATCTAATCGACCACCAGAGTGTTTTAATCCTTTAAGTGCTTTTACTTTTAATCTGAATGTATCCACCTCTTTCAAATCTTTTCATTGATTGATGTTTCAGAGGAATTATATTTTTATCACTTTATTTTCCGTTTATCTCTCCAACCACATAAACGTTCACCTTGTTCGTTATGTTTTAAAATATCTCTCGCCAAATTTGGACTAATGACATTGATATCTTGTCGATTCAAATAAATTGGCAGCCATCCAATACAAGAAGTTCGTTCATTGGTCGCGCAACCAGCTAGAAAGCTTAGTGCGCACATCAGCATCACTTTTCTTATTAATTTCATTTTCTACCTCAAGCCGTGTTGTCGCTATCTTGAAATCTTCTTTTGTTTGCTTTTGCTTCTCAACTTTTTTCCCAAGAAAAAAGGCTTTGACTAAAGCTATAAGAAAAGCTGCTATGAGCGCTGACGTCATTGTCAGATATTTTTTTATCCATAAAATCATAGGCGGTGTTCCTGAAAACGTTTAGCAATGTATATCATAGCCGTACAAGCGGCTAAAACCATAATGCCTGCTAGAACCCATTGAACAGGACCATTTCCTGCAAAAAGACCTCCAAGCCCTGAAAAAGAACCTATGATTGGTGCAAGAGCTTCTACTTTGCAAATACCTGTTACGCCTTCTGGTTCTACTACATGATAATTGGGGGCAACATGAGCTCCTTTTGCCCACAATCCTGCTTCGGTTGCTCGGCGATTGACAAGACCTTGGATACGTTTTCCTCCCACTCTTGTCCATTTTTGCAATTCGGTTGGTATCGCTTCATATTCACCTTTATTAAGCTTTTTTAAAAGTGTAGAACTGCGAAATGCTGTGATTCCTACATTATAGCAAAATGATACTAATGCCGCGAATTGTTCATCGTTTAAAGGAACGGTAACGGCTTTTTCAACAACAGCTTCATACTCCCTCAAGTCCTGACAAAGGATTTTTTCAGCTTCTTTTTCCGTAATTTGCATATCTTTGTGAACGCTTGGGGCACCAGCAGCACTTGTATGTCCATAACCAATTGTCCAGACACCACCAGAATCTTCATAAGCTGATAAACGCAAGCCTTCCAATTGCTTAATCAATACAAGCCCTTCTTTTGATATTTTTCGCATTATTTTTACCTATAAAAAACTACACAAAGCAGGATATGAATTAAAAACTTACATCTACTCATTTTTAAGAACAGAACAGCGAAAGGGCATAATAAATTCAAAACATCCATAGTGGATTATTTTAAGATCCATATCATTTTTTTGAATAAAGGTTATGCTAAATACTATTCATTTTGCAGCAATTGATCTCCATCTAAAGACAATAACTTTATAATAATTCCATTTATAATCAGATAGATTTCACTCATAAATTCTTACAGTTGATCCAGAATGATTTAGAAGAACTTTACTTGAAAAAACTTCAATAATTCCGATGACAAAAAGCATTTTTAACAAAAAATAAGAGACATAATAATTAATGAAATAATTAGGTGTTAATTTTTAAGTAATTTCAAAAGTCATAAATTGCACCACAGAATTTTTTTATAAAAACAAAAAAACATTATAATTTAA
>NZ_JBHIOZ010000166.1:0-2655 GCF_042195805.1 Bartonella sp. AP57NXGY
TCAAACAAGGCTTCAAACACGGGACGCGTCACAAGATGTTGCGCTAACATCTCAATCGCTTCTTCTTGCTTTATCTCACTGTTTAAGTTGTTTTTTAATTCGTTATAAAACGCATCAAAGGCATGATAAGCTTCGCTTGTTTGATCAGAAAGCATAGTTTGAAGGCGTGTGATATGGTTTTGTGCAATCTCAGCAACATTGCCAGCCCAAATGCCCCAATAATCACTCATGGTAGATTTTTTAACAATCAGTGTTTTGAGAGCATTGGGAAACTCAACAAAAAAGGGCAATCTTCCTTGTCCTTCATATGTTTGGTGCGGTTCATGAGCTTGTGTCCCAATACGAAGTCCGGATTTTTCTGATTTTTCGTGGAGCGTGATTTCGTCAATAACCGTGGTGACATTCTCTAATTCGGTCTTTTTAGAAACTGTAACAATGTCGATGATAGAGCTTACGTCTTGTCCTAAGACCATCTGGTTAAGGGTTTTACTAAAATTCTCATCATGGGCAAGCAAAGCATTGAGAACTTGCCAGACAACACTGTATCTCTTATTGTTTTTTAATGCCTCTTCTGGTGAAACACCAGCAGGAACACCAACCGGCAAAATGATATAGCCCATCTTTTTGCCTTTTGCACGACGCATCACACGTCCCACTGCTTGTATCACATCCACTTGGCTTTTACGCGGGTGTAAAAACATAACCGCATCAAGGGAAGGAACATCAACACCTTCTGAAAGGCAGCGTACATTGGTTAATATACGGCAGACATTCTCACCCGCATCTTCTTTCAACCAATCAAGTTTTATCGTACGGTTTTTGGCACCAGATTTTCCATTAATATGATCTACTTGACAGTTAAGAGGGGGAATATTTTTATGGTTTTCATGAAGATCACGTAAATCTTTCTTAACTTCTTCATCGTTGAATGTTCTACATATACGTTCAGAAGTATCAATATCTCTACAAAAAGCCAAAGCCCGATGCATGGGTCTTGTATCATCCCCAAGATCAATTTTCAGATCCATTTTGGTAAGAGCTTGATAACAACCCATGATCTTTGTTCTATCATCAAGAATAAGTTCATAATTCTCATCTGTCATCAGATGCTGGATAGATTTACTCACTTCTCCTTCATCAACACCTAAAACGATAATCTTGTAAGGCGTTAAAAGTCCATTTTTTACAGCATGGGAGAAACTATAAGAATAAAGGATTTTGCCATAAAGCTCTTCATCATCCATAGAAGCCAGAACGGCATCAATCTCATTAGCTTGTTTTTTGGCATTATCACTAAAGATACGAGGTGTTGCTGTCATATACAGACGTTTCTTTCCCCGAATAAGGCTATTATTATGAACCTTGATAAACTCAGATTCACTCTTGTCTGTTCCTAACACAGCTCCAGTGGTACGGTGTGCTTCATCACAAATGATCAGATCAAATTCCGGTAAAGCATATTTCTTTTGCGCATCCGAAATCACTTGGATCGAATGGTAGGTAGCAAAGACCACTGTCATGGCATCAGGAGAAACCTTATTGGCTTTTTCTCCAAGCTTTTGAGAATCTGTTGTTGCTGGTAGAGCGAGATCCGAGACATCGAGTTCGGCAGCATCATCTTGGGCTTTGCGACGCTTGCCAACTTGTGTATCAGAACACACCGCAAAGGAACGCAAGGGGATTGCTGTATCTGCTGTCCATTCTCTTATTGTTTGTGACATTAAAGAAAGAGAGGGGACAAGAAATAAAACACGTTTACCTTGACCAGCAAGAGCTTCTGCTATCTTCAGACTGGTAAAGGTCTTTCCCGTTCCACACGCCATAATCAGCTTGCCGCGGTCTGCTTCTTGTAAACCGTCACAAACAGCTTTAAGCGCTTCTTGTTGATGATCTAAAAGCTTTTTCGGTTCTTTTTTCTTAAGAGTAGCTTCCCCTTTGCTTTCAAAGGTTGACCAATCTATTTGACTGTTTTCCAGATCAAAAAGATTAATCCGTTGAATGCGGACTCCTTGTCCTTCACAGGTGAGATCGGCATTGTTACTCCAATTACCTTCGGTGCTATCAACCAGAATACGGCGTGTGAAGATCTTTTTTCCCGAGGCAGCAATAAAGCTATCAATATCTTCCTTCTTGATTTGATGATTTGCACTATAAAACTTACATTGAATAGCGGCATATCCTTCTTCATCACGAATTTTAGCAACCAGATCAATGCCGATATCACGCCCATCTTCTCCATGCTCTTTTGCCCATTCACAATAGGTTTGAACCTTTTCATATTCTTGGCATTGCAGAGGGTCTTGCGTCAAATAAGCAATTACAAACTTTTCAAAAGAAGTTCCTCTATCGCGCGCACTTTCTGTATGATCACGGTAGGATTGTAACAGAGAGCGTAATGTCAGTGATTTGTTATGAGATTGAAGCATTTATAATAAAACCCCACCGCTTTATAAGCGTTGATCTATCGGTGTCAAAAAACTTTAAATAGAATCTGCTAGATCTATTTAAAACAAATAGCAATAATAAAATAAAAAAAGGGTGCTAAAGACCCACAACCTGCTTAAAAAGAAATTTTATTAAAGGCTACTTATCCACAGCCTATGACATGAGGTAAAATCAGCAAAATAGTGAATTTTGCTGTTCGTTTCACGTGTT
>NZ_JBHIOZ010000167.1:0-2646 GCF_042195805.1 Bartonella sp. AP57NXGY
CAATATTTGACTAATGATGTCATTAATTATGACTCAAAAGGAGCCATAATGAAAGCTGTCATCACTAAGCCAATGTGTGTTGTTGGCGACAATAAAAGCACTGTTCGCTTTGAACCATTACCCCCCAATAATCCATTTGTTGAAGTTTCTAATCAGGTCTACGCACGTCTCAAGCGCGCCAATGCTCAAAACCTTTTGTTGACGTCAAAACAACAGCAAAACCTGAAAAGACAGTTGAACAAATTAAGCAGATAGAACAAGAAGTAGCACAAACATCATCTGAACCAATGACTGAAGAAACCTTACTCGAAAAACCAAAAGCATCTAAGGTCTCTCAATCATCAACACCTACTCTTAAAAAGGCTTAGACGTTGAAGTTAATCATCTACCCAAAATGGTATCTTCAACAGGTGAAGGATACCTTCACCAGTCTTCAAGCACCACGCCTTAATTGGGCTGTGCGTAATGCTCTAAACACCGCAGCAAAACAGTCGAACGCTTTACTGAAAAGCAAATTGCCGACATCTCATCAGCCCAAATAAAGCGTATAAGAAGAGGTGTTTATATTAAAGAAAAGGCGACAGCAAGGTTTCTTGAGACAGATATCATTGGTCCTGGAACACCGATACTTCTTAAATTTTTTAAAGCAAAAGAACAAAACGCAGCGTGGCTTACAAAATGTTTGTAAAAAAACAAATCTTGCCCATGTTTTTATCAAGGATGGGAGTTTTCCAAAGCCTGTTGAATTAAAAAAGCTGAATGGTAATGTTTTTCAAAGAGTGGATGGAAATCAATTCCCCATTGCAAAACAAGAGGGACCCTCAATTGCTAGGGTGATGTCAAAGCCAGAGATTACAAGTGCTATTGTAAAAAAAGCCAATGAGAGATTAATTGCCAATATACAGTACCAACTTGCTCATCATGAATACGCTGGCTGTTAATAAGAAAGGCTAGATTATGTTCTTAAACTTTATCTATATATTCCATATCCTTATGAGTTTATGCATTACACACTTTGATTGCAATTTTAAAAACAGATTATCACTTATGCTTTGTTTTTCCATAAAAAAGTCAATAAAATCAATATAAAAGGTACTTCTCAGCGGGTTGGCTTCGTTGCGGGACAGGCTAGTGCGAACTATCGCTAGCGACAGAATTTTCAATTTGACTGTACATTGTACACTTAACTCATTGATAAATAACAATTTCAATATGTACACTGTACAGTATGTGAAACGTTTTCTTAGCAAAAAGTAATTTTTATTACTGGACAATTCTAGTAATAGGTATTTTCAAATCAGGTGCCTCAAAAACACCTTAAAACAACTAGCGGATTAGTTGCCGAAATAACTAATCTTCCGCAATTTAAAAGCTTTAACTCATTCTATGCTACATGCATATAATAGCTTTGTCAGGTGTGGCTATGCCATATCCCCCCCTTCGGGGAAAGGCATAACGACGGACTAGATGCCGTGTTTCTTAGCGACCAGCACTCTTTTAGAATGTCATTAAGGAACGTCTAACATCTAAGAATTCTTTATGAATACCATTATTAAAATTACTGAATTATGTGGCAAAAGGCATGACAATATTATGCGTGACATCAAGAAAACGCTTGAAGAACTTAACGCCCTCAAATTTGAGAAGGTTGATTTTGGTGGGCACTACCTTGATAACATAAGGTGAAAGCCGCCCTTGTTATAACCCGCCAAAGCGTGAATGCTTAATTCTTGTTTCTAGTTACAGCACTGCCTTACGAGCAAAGATAATTAACCGTTGGAAAGACAAGTAGCTATTCCATAAATTGATTACTCCAAACCCGAAGTATTACTTGGCGCCTTAAATCATCTACAAAATCAAATTGAGCAGAAAGACCATGTTATTTCAGAATTAGCACCAAAAGCAAAAGCTTTAGAAGGCTTAAAACGCTCTGATGGTTTGTTTGGTTTGTTTGAAACCGTGAAGATGTTGGAGATAAGACCAAAGGATTTAATAGATTACTTGCGTAAAAATGATTGGGTGTATCGACGTGCTCCAAGTGGTCCATTGTTACCTTAATCAGGATAAAATCAACAAAGGATTCATGGACTGTTCTGCCATCACCATTCAAAAACCGGATGGAACAGAAAAGGTGCTGCCTTCAACAAAAATCACACCTAAAGGATTGGCGGCATGTTTGAGAGAACAAATCCACGAAGGTGTGCAATGAAGGTAGGTTCTAACTTCTTATGCGATTTATGGATGGCATTATCTCAATTTTCTAGACATGAAAATATGAGTGATAAGATTGTACTGCTCATGGTTGACACCATGAGTTTAGTAGAAAAAACTTTGTTTTAAAAACTTCAAGATGAAGTGCCAATCCTTCTTTCGATATCTTTCTCATATGACGCTCCATAACAAAAGCCCCACATAAGTGAGGTTGGATAAAATGATGTTCTAATCAATCTCGCGCTAATTATAATAAAGTGGCTCGCTACATCCACGGGCGCCTATTTTTCATCTTCTACATAACGAGAAAGCGCAAAGTTCCGCACAAGATGATCATTGTTAGAGCCACCAGTCCAACCGCCTCCTCCCAACATAACATTTATGTCTACACGTAAACTGCTTCCTTGCTCCCCTGTATGCCATTTAGTCACTGGA
>NZ_JBHIOZ010000168.1:0-2625 GCF_042195805.1 Bartonella sp. AP57NXGY
GGCTGTAGCAACATCCACGAGTTGGCAAATATAATGATGGTGCCGGCTTGCAACAAGAGGGCTGCATTTCTTAAAATCGCCAGTGCAATACCAATGCGTTGTTTTTGCCCCCCAGAAAGCATAGTACCACGTTCTTCTACTTGCGTATCCAAGCCATCTGGTAAAGCTTGAATAAATTCAAATGCATTGGCAGCTTTAGAAGTGGCCAAAATTTCCTCTCCATGGGTATGTTCAGTTCCAAAAAAAGAAGAAAAGTTTACAATTATTTTATTTCAAGTCTTTATACTCTAGGGAAGAAAGGATTTATGCATATATTCAAAATGATTTTTGAATTTAAAAACGCAACCACAATGATTTATAAGTGTTTAAGACCCATCTGTTTATGTCGGATGCGTTTTTGAATTAATATTTAAAGTGCACTCTTTGATAGGATAAAAAACTCATCGTTTGCAATCGATTTGTTTAAAACCCTTGTTCCCCATAAAAAGGAGGCTTTTACATGCCAATATTACCAAAACGATTTTTGAATTTAGAAAGACGACCACCACGATCTACGAGTGTTTGGGAGCCACCTGTCCATGCCGGATGCGTTCTTGGATCAATATCTAGATTAAGAGTATCGCCTTCTTTTCCCCAAGTAGAGCGCGTCGTATATTGGGTTCCATCCGTCATAACAACGGTAATTTTATGATAGTTGGGGTGAATATTCGCTTTCATGCGTCAAACCTTTTGCGTTTATAGAATGAAATAGCACTTGCTTGTTTTTTTAAGTGCACTTCCTTTGTCTTTTTGATACATTGATTTAAAGTATTTATTCCTATAACTGAGCACGCATCAAAAAACAAGTGTTCAAGATACATCATTGTATCAAGTGTTACAAATCCAATACAGTGAGCAAAATTTTATGACATTACGTTCTCGTTCAGAAAAATCGACAAAGTCTTCCCCTAAAAAATCTTCATTCTCTTCGCTTGCAATTTTTGTTCCCTATATTTTGCGCTATCGTTGGTTGTTTATCTTTGCTTTTCTAGCATTATCTGTTGCTGCTCTTGTCACATTAGCTTTGCCTGTGGCTATCCGCCAAATGTTTGATCATGGGTTTTCTACTTCAAGCCATGGACATATCAATTTTTACTTTGGAATTTTGTTTATCTTAGCCTTGTTTCTCGCATTTGCTTCAGCAGCCCGTTATTACTGTGTTATCACCTTGGGAGAACGGATTGTTGCCGATTTACGGCGTGATGTGTTTGTTCATATTATGAAACTTTCTCCTGCTTTTTTTGATCGATCACATTCAGGAGAGATTGTTTCAAGGCTTCTAACAGATACCACACAAATAAAATTAGCTGTGGGCTCCACCGCCTCTACCGCTTTGCGTCAGCTGATTATCGTGATTGGAGCCGTCGTGATGATGGTGATCACCAATGCTAAATTGTCTTTGTTGGTTTTAGCAGCTATTCCTGTTGTGGCCATTCCCTTGGTAGTCTTTGGACGTAAAGTTCGCTCTCGTACCCGCGCGGCGCAAGATCGTCTCGCAGATGCCAATGCTGTTGCTACAGAGCAGGTAAGTGCTATTCGCACTGTGCAAGCTTTTACCGCTGAAAAACTCGTTACAATACGTTTTTCACAATTGATAGAACGTGCTTTTCAAACAGCACGTGCTTCTGTAATCTTGCGCTCCTTTTTTACGGGGTTTGCAATTTTTTTGGTTTTTAGCAGTGTGGTTGCTGTTTTATGGATTGGATCGCGCGATGTTTTGAATGGAACGATGACAGGAGGGACATTAGGGCAATTTGTTCTTTATGCGGTTTTTGGAGCTTCTACTTTTGCGCAATTATCGGAACTTGGGGCAGAATTAATCCAAGCAGCAGGCGCTGCTGAACGGCTTGCCGAATTATTACAAGAACAACCTACTATTGTAGCACCTAAAAATCCTTTATCATTAGAGCAACCTATTCGAGGTGAACTTGTTTTTGATCAGGTTGATTTTACCTATCCTTCTAGACCACAAGAGAAGGTTTTACGCTCGCTTTCATTTTCTGTAAAAGCAGGCGAAACGGTTGCTTTTGTTGGGGCTTCTGGAGCAGGAAAAAGCAGCATTTTTTCTTTGATCCTTCGTTTTTATGATCCGACAAATGGAACAATTCGGTTGGATGGCATGGAAATTAATCGCCTTTCTTTACAAGATTTACGCAGTGCAATTTCCTATGTTCCACAAGATGTTGCCATTTTTGATGGAACATTGCGTGATAATATTATTTTTGGAACTGAAAATACCCATGAAGAGGAAATCCTTGCTGCCGCTAAAGCGGCTAATGCACTTGAATTTATTCAAGCTTTACCAGATGGCTTGGATACGCAAGTAGGAGAACGCGGTACCATGCTTTCTGGGGGACAAAAACAACGCATTGGTATTGCGCGGGCAATTTTAAGAAATGCACCCCTGTTGCTGCTTGATGAAGCAACATCTGCTTTAGATGCAAACAGTGAAAAGTTGGTGCAAGACGCCTTAGAAGGGTTGATGCAAAACCGCACAACCTTGGTCATTGCACATCGTTTGGCAACAATTTTAAAAGCAGATCGCATTCTTGTGATGGATAAAGGCGCCCTTGTGGAAGAAGGAAC
>NZ_JBHIOZ010000169.1:0-2624 GCF_042195805.1 Bartonella sp. AP57NXGY
TGTTGTGTTTTGAATAAGACCAAGGTTTAAAAGGCGATTAATAGATTTGTGAATGTTTTTGGTCTCTGAATTGACAAGTTTGAGGATATCAGAAAGAATTTTAGCACCAAGTATAATAACAGTATAGACAGCGCGTAGTGTCGTGAGGTCATGGCAGAAATGAGCGAATTATAAGAAAAATGCTTTGGCTGTGTTGCACATGGATATCAATAGAATATTATTCGTGCAGAATGTAGCTACCTTACGCTTGTCTATCCCATAATCCTTTAAGCTATGAGACAATTTGCAACGGCGTTTACAGAGCAATCTTTAAAGACCGTTTTGAGCTTTTTTGCCGCAGAGTGTGTTCAAAATCATAATTGAGTGATTTATGGCGAAGTGTTTTGAGTGCTCTTGTTGTGCCACCGGTTGCAAAAACTATATGTGACATGGAAGCTGCTTATTTTTTCGTTTGCATGAGGCAAAGGCAAGAAGCAAAGGCGGAGGCACCAACAATCATGCAAAAGGTGAAAGCGATATGATTGTTGAAATGGCTGATAATCCATCCACTTGTCCATGAGCCGGCGGCTTGGCCAATATTTGAAATAACAAGAATATAACTGAAAAGAACACTGGCAGAGAGGGATGGGGTTGTTTTCCCTGCTTGATAGTATATTTCTGGAATCATGACAGATTCATAGACACTGTAGGCAATTAATGCAGTCACAGCGGTAAAGACCCCACCCATGAGGAAAAATGAGGAGAAACTTCCCATAAGCCATAATAGGTAGAAAGTTGATTTATCGGAAAGGCTGAGATGTTTATTGATTATTCCTTGCCAGATACAAATACTGATGCCAACAATTGAAAAGAAAATTCCACTATAAGGGGCGAGATTGCTGTCAAATTTACTGAGAAGTGTTGTGGTGGTGATGAAAATTCCCATGAGGAATGCACAAAGCAAAGCCGTGACCAGCAAATAAGCAATAGAACGATTATGTATTATTGTTTTTAAAGAAGAAAGAAGAGCTTTTTTTGTTTTTTTATTCTTTTCAAGAGATAATGTTTTATGCGGGTAATGATAAACAATTTGAATGGATAGAACACAAAGATACAAACCAATGAGTGCAAAAAAAGCCATTAAGAAGGTTGATGCGTTGTATTTTATGGCACTCGTTGCAACAAGAGGGGCGATAACGACAGCAGCATTTTGAAAAAAAGAATAGAGAGTTAATGCGCGTTTAAGAGCATTTTCATTGAGATGTTCTGATAAAATTTCTCTCAAAAATGGCTTTGAAATTGCTTTCGAAAAAGCCATTAAGGTAAAAAAGATCAACCATGCAGAAGGTGTGAGCGATAGGATAATGCACACAAAAGCGCTACTCCTTAAAATAAAGGCGGTAGCCATTAAGAGTTTACGGGAAAATCTTTCTAATAAACCTGTTGTGGTTACCATGAGAATGCTTTCAAGGATTACCGATCCAGCGAGATAAAAAGCAACATTGGCAGCAGTTATGAGAGAAGAGTTTCCAAGCAAAGGGAGTACAAAGAAAAAGGAAAATTCAGAAAGAAAAACTGTGCTATAGATGAAAAAAGGAATTTTATTTTTGCCCATGGAATTTCCATAGAAGTGTTGTTAAATGATCAAAGACATTTTGTTGTATCTTTTGAGGAAGTTTTGCCAGCCCTATTTCTGCTGTGCACATTTCGTTGAAATAGTATCTTTCTTGATTCACTAGCCAGTCCAATGCAAGAATATTGTTTTTTCTACGATGTTTTTAGAAATATCGAGCATGATTTGGATTGAGCAACAACACTGTGCCCAGATGTTCGCGCAACAATCATAAGATCCATTGAGACCTTGATCCTATATCTTCTCCTGATGGTTTTGACTGTTTTTAACCCTATTTGATAACCACCCAATCCTTTTTGATAACCAATTGGCATCCCGCACTCTTGTTCCTCCCCATTGCATCTCTTGCGAAGAGAGCACGCTAATCTCATCTCCATAGATTGTCAACATATGAATGGGATGAATGATTTTGTAACCTTTTAATGAAATTATATTTTTTTAGTGGAAGGTTATTCATTCTCTTGAAATAGAGAAGAAAAACGATAGCGTTCGCTAATCATTTTTCAATTCTCTTTTAGCGCATGCGTTGATATTTTCCTCCATGGCGTTGTAAAAAACCTCTCTCAACAAGAGTGCGTCGTAATCGGGCAAAGTCTATCGTAAAGAGGTTGCATATCTTGGAAACTTCCGTTTCGCTATAGATTTTTTCCTTCTGAAAGGCTTCACCAATTTTTGATAGCATCTCTTCTGTTTCTAAATGGCGGTCGCTTAAATTTTCCCTATTCCGCTCATGTTTATTTTCTAGCATTTTCCACACTGTCTCTTCGGCTTGAAATCCTTCTGTTGTGTTGTGAATAAGTCCGAGATTCAAAAGGCGATTGATGGATTTGTGAATGTTTTTGGCATCTGAATCGACATGTTTGAGGATATCAGTAAGATTTTTTGCACCAAGGATAATGGCGGCATAAACAGTACGCAGTGTCGGTGACGTCATGGCAGAGATCAGTGAATTGCGGGTATTGCGTTTGTGAAGGGTTTCTTTCCCCATGGGCAAAAGATCATTGCGAATGGG
>NZ_JBHIOZ010000170.1:0-2614 GCF_042195805.1 Bartonella sp. AP57NXGY
TCTGAATCTATACATTTATAATATTTAGAAACGCTCTCATGATGCGTATTTTAAACTTTATAACCTATCAATTTTGTTACTAAATGAATTTTAAATTTTTTGTGAATTTTGTTTATAAGGGGCTTTAATTTAAACGACCTTAATAGCACCGCGCTCTTATAACAAATGCTTTCATTTGCATTTTTGCTTTCTCTATAGCTGTTATGTTCTTTATAGCCATGGCATCATTTTTCATTTTCATAAGAGAAACGATAAATAGGATAATTGTGATTTATTGTCTGTTATGAAAATATCTCAATAGAAACTGATCATTATAGAGATTAGCAAAATCCCTTTTAATAGACTTTTGTCAGTTGTGTCAGTTCTTTTTAGACCCTATACTATTTTTTTAAAATGATAAAAAATTAAAAGCATTATATTTCAATATGTTAGTCTTTTTAAGATACAACTTATATAGATAACACAACCTTAAATACAATTAATAATATATATTTGTCAGTTATCTGTCAGTAAATTGAACTGACAAAAGTGATTATTTTAGTGTGTCATTAAAACGTGTCTTATGAAAAGCGTATGAAAGTAAAAACTGATTACGTTATTAAAATCCCTTTTATGAATTTAATCAGTTCTTTTGAATAGATAACCTTATGATTTAGAGAATGATTACAACGTGCTTTATAAAAATCATGTGATCCTTTAAAGCTTTTCAAAAGATATCTTGTAACTCATAAGAGATGCTATCAAGATCTTTATAGTTATGAGTTTTGGGGGTGCTTTTTGTACGTATTATTTTATTTTTTTAATCCAAAATAAAAATCATTATATTTCAATATGTTAATGTTTTAAATAAACAACCTATATTAAATACAATCCGTAAATACAATCTATAATATACATTTAAAGGGGTTTTGTAGGGGTTTTGGGGGTTTTAAGAACCTACAAAACCTATAAGTAAAATGAATATACATAACTCTCTTTAAACAAAGCTTTTGAAAAGGATAAAGCTATCATTTTAGATTACGGTATAACCTCTTAAAGGCAATGTAAAAAAATCTAATTCTATTTAAGAGTGGGTTTCTTAAAAGTTTTAAAGCAATCCAAATAAGAGTATCTAAAAGTGCAAGTTTCTTCTTTTTAGAATAACGCATGATAAATTATCCTTTTAAAGATTGTATGTAAGCAATGTATAAAGGGGGTATAGGAACCTATAGCTATAAGACCTTATACCCCTTGTGAGGTTAATATGCCTATCATGTGAGCATGCTTTATAAGTTATTTGGTTTCTCTTATTTCTAATTTTGGTAAGTTCTTAACAATTTTCATTGTTTCTAAACTTACAGTGATAACCCTTTGAAATAACTCTAATGGATAGGCAGGGTTGCCAATGGTTTCAACAGCATAGTGATTGGCATCATTAACAATACCACTCTTTTTATCTGTCTTAACGCATTGACGCCCCATAACCGATTCAAGAGAGATATCTGTTATTGTGATATTGCTGTTATAAATAACAGTTGATTTATTCTTTTCCTTACTATTCCCAGCAAATTTCATTTCAGTCACATAATAGAATTTTTCGGGATTAGAGATTTCTGTCTGTTTTGGATTACCCTTTTTAAAGATCACGGGATAAGGCTCTACATCTTCATAATTCACGTGCAAATGACCGAGTTCACGCCCTGCTGTCACAAATTTCCAAAAATCATCAGCCGTTTTTACGCAAGGGATACGAGGCAATTCTTTGCATAAATTATCAGCATAACGGGTGCGATAATCTTCTGAATGCAAAAGACCGTAAACATAATAAAACAGATCATCTTTAGTGTTTTTTCATTAGGATAAGCGGCTTTTAAATATGCTAATCCTTCATCAGTTATAGCATTACGCATTTTCTTTTTTCTTATTTTAGTAAATAAGCGATTGTCATGCTATTTTTCTTATCAAGCGATAATAATGGAGTGTTTTTTGTTGTCTCTAATATGTAACAGTTCCAATAAATTTGGTATATTCTATGAATAACAGTCTTTACTTGAAGCTCAAGATTATATTACATGCAACACCTTAAAATTAAGAAGCATATTAGAGTGTATGATTGTCATTTAACAGTGTAATTATACAGGCTTCAAAAGCGGGGGAAATGATATGGTTTGCACAACACATAAAGCAGGTGTATACAGTACAGTCTATGCTTTTTTCTCAGATGTTATAAGTATTACTCTCATCAAAAAATTAAAAAATTGTTACGCGGTTGGCGATTTTTTCTGTGACGCTGATGATGGGGATCATTTTGTTGCTCATTTTGAGGGCACAATGAATGCATAGATTTTTTTTCACTTTTGTTTTTGCGGCTATTTTGTGCCTTTTCTCGTTGCCGAGTTTTGCCCAAAATATTCGTGAGAAAGCGATTAATCAATCAGAGAGCATCCAACGACAACAAACGCAAGAACAGCGTTTTCAACGATTGCACCGTAGAAACGAAACACATGGGATATTTTTGCCAGACGATGATACCACATCTGCCTATGGTGCTTCATCTGGTACAACCTGTTTGCTGATCAAAAGCATTGAATTTGTTGGTGCTCAGTTGATTTCTCATACCGACCTTCATGAAGCC
>NZ_JBHIOZ010000171.1:0-2603 GCF_042195805.1 Bartonella sp. AP57NXGY
TGTCACTTATCAGCATAGATTTAAGAAAATTGGTTTTTCTGGAACGAGTTTCTCTGCTGGATTGCGCCACCTTTTTTAGCGATACATAAACTATATAGTAACTTATATATAACTTATATATAAGTATATAGTGTTATATTAAGTATTAAATTAAATATTTCATTTTATATTTATTGTATTTTGAGAACTTTATTAGCTTAAATATAGATATTATTCTTCAATGAATAGAAGTAGGGGAATAGAAGGCGGCAAGAGTTATGATTTATGTATTTCATAAATATGTATTTTTATGCAACGTTACAACAGCTATTCTTTATTTTTTGCAGGTTACGTATGTTAGTGCTGCAGGATCTTCAAGTGATGCAGGAGGGGCATTTTATAAATGCGATGATAGAAAAACACACTTTCTTGCAGATAAAATCTATTACTTAAAAAGTTCTCAAGAGACGTCTGCTCATATTGCACCTATTGCAGCTATATATGTAGAAAAAGCAGGCACTATTGTTAATGCGTCTCAGATAACAGTTTATGGCGATGATCCAGATAAAATATCTGCGTATGGGGCGTATGTAAGAAATGGTGGAACAATTAATCTAGTAGCTTCAGATTTTAAGAATATACCTGCTCTTCGTGCTCAAAATGCCGTTATTAGCATGACAGTAGGGGAAATTAAGGGGATTTCACATGCTATTTATGCATGGGGGAGAGGAACGGATATTGCTTTAGTGAGTGTGAATATCAATATTGAGCCAGATAACTTGAATGTAAAAGGGATCGGTATTATGAGTGGTTTTGATGCAATGGTTAAAATGACAGACGGTACCGTTAATTTTAACCAGATTGGCTCATTTTCAACTCGATTTGGGGGGCGCTATATTCTTGATACTATGGGGATTACGGGGCAAGGAAGGAGGGAGGAAACTTTAACAGATGGTGATCGAGCTATGGGGGTATTGCCAGAAGCTTTTGAGGTTTTTCAAGGTGGTGACGTTCATTTGAAAAACAATTTTATTCAGCTGAACCATATGCATGCATTCTTGATGAAAAACTTTTCAGGTTATGTAAATGATAATGGTAAGTTAATTCAAAAATATATTTCACCAGATGGCTTTAAGAATACAAGTATTAAGATAGAAAAAAACAATATTTCTGTTCAGAGTGAGGGAGTATATGGACTGTGCTTTAATGTTTTAGCTCCAGAAGAACTTGCTAAAATGTTGAGGCAACGAGATGATGAAAAAATTTTAGAAACCAAAAAAGTTATCACGGGGAGGGCATTTGTTTATTTATCAGAGACAAATATGACAGTTCCAGACGGGATTGCGATTTATGCGAAGGGGAATAAAGACTATGAAGTAAAAGGCACTCTTGAATTATCGGATGAAACAAAAATCTCTGGTGATTTGTTGCTAAAAGCTGAAAATAATGCTTCTCTATTGGTGAAAGCAAACGCTTCCTCTCTTACAGGAGGTACGCGTGTTGAGGATAGATCGGTTATTGATTTAGAGTTAATTCGTTATTCAAAATGGTATCTTACTAAAAGTAAATACAACGGTTTACAGGAATCTGTTTCATCGCTTTCTTCTCTAAGTCTTTCCAATAGCACATTGATCTTTGATGAAGGTAGTGGTTATCAAACGCTATGCATTGGAAAAAAAGCAGATATAGGTGCAGGAGATAAAATTCTCGCATCAAAAGATAAAAAAGTCTACAGTGCTGAGGGAAACGCTCAGATTAGGTTGAATGCATTTTTGAATGATGAGGGTTTGTTTAATCCCCAAAAGACGGATCGCATATTGATCTATGGGGATGTTTCTGGAACGACATTCATTCATGTGCAAAATTTTCCAAAATATGCAAGTAAAGAAGTCTATGAGGGAAAAGATCAAAGCATTTCACTCATTCAAGTTGCTGGAACAGCGCAGGCAGGTTCTTTTCGACTCGCCAATGGTTATGATGATTATACTACGGTGAAAGGTTTTCCTTATCAATATCGTATTCGTGGTTATGGTCCAGGTTCGCCCTTTGGAGAAGCAGATGCTACGCAAAGATTAGTGGAAGGTGAGGGGGAATTTTGGGATTTCCGACTCGAAGGGGTTTATATTTCTTCTAGAATAGGTTCTTATAATGGTCCATTTGGTAAACCTTCTTCGTTTTCATTATCTCATCCTGTTAATCCTCCATCTTCTCCCCCCAATTCACTTTCTACGTCGTTGATATCTGACTCTCCTTCTTCTACGTCCTCTGGTCCTGTTGATCCTCCATCCTCTCCTCCCGATCCATTTTCTACGTCGTTGACATCTGACTCTCCTTCTTCTACATCCCCTGATCCTGTTGATCCTCCATCTTCTCCTCCCGATCCACTTTCTACGTCGTTGACATCTGACTCTCCTTCTTCTACATCCCCTGATCCTGTCGATCCTCCTCCTCCCGATCCATTTTCTACGTCGTTTATGTCTGACCCTCCTTCTTCTACGTCCTCTGATCCTGTTGATTCTCCACGCCCTGATCCACTTTCTATGTCGTTGCCATCTGAGCCCTCTGCTCCGGAGGACACTTCATCTCTGGATACTGTTTCTCCTCCTTCTGCCCCTGTTGAACCA
>NZ_JBHIOZ010000172.1:0-2583 GCF_042195805.1 Bartonella sp. AP57NXGY
AAAACACAAATACAGACACAGGTAGCGATAAATATGTTGTAACAGTTGAAGGTGCTAACAGTGCGCTTGAATTAAATAGCTTAAATATTCAAGGCACTGATTCTGATGTTCGTTTTGGTATTTCTGTAAAAGACGGCGCTAACATCAACCTGACCGGGGGGAACATTACAGCTTCTCAAACTGGCGTTTATATCGATGGTAGTAAGGATAATAGAAATATACTGCAAAATGTAGTAATATCAGATAATAAAAATGAAGCATCATCACTCCTTGGAATAAAAATAAACAAGAAAAGTTTTATCACTTTAGAAAATGTAACAGTTAAACAAGCACAAACTGCCATAGATGCATATGATTCCACAGTAAAAGTTTTAGGAGGATCATTTGATGCAGAAAAAACCGCAATATTTGCTCAAAACGGCAGCAACATCACTTTAACTGGCGATGCAAACATTACATCTAATGATGTTGGACTCTATGCGGCAGGTTCAAAGGCCATCATCGAAATGACAGGAGGGAGCATCACAGCGAAAGAGCAAGCAGTAAAGACAACATACGGTGGCCATATTATTGCTACAGATGTCACCCTAAAAACAAAAGATGTTTATGGAATTGGTGTAGCTTGTGAAGACCTTAGCATAATTGAATTACTTGGAAAGACAACGATTAATAATGCTTTCATCGGGATTCAAGTAATAGATGAGGCCACAATCAAGATGATTGGAGGAACCATTACAGCTTCTGCAGCTGGTGCTACATTCTTAAACAGTCACAGTTATAAATATGAAAACAAACTAGAAAATGTGACCATATCGAGTATTAAAGAGGATGTGCCACTGTTCTTTGGAATAAAAGCAGATGCAAGTTATATCTCTTTAAATAATGTAACAGTGACGCAAGCACAAACTGCCATAGAGGCATATGATTCCATAATAAACGTTTTAGGAGGATCATTTGATGCAGAAAGAACAGCAATATTTGCTCAAAACGGCAGCACCATCGCTTTAACTGGCGATGCAAACATTACATCTAATAATGCTGCTGGACTCCATGCGGCAGATTCAAAGTCCATCATCGAAATGACAGGGGGGAGCATCACAGCGAAAGAGCAAGCAGTAAAGACAACATCCGGTGGCCATATTACTGTTACAGATGTCACCCTAAAAACAAAAGATGGTTATGGAACTGGTGCAGTTTCTAGTGGCCTTGGTAGCATGATTGAATTACTTGGAAAGACAACGATTAATGATGCTTTCTTCGGGCTTCAAGCACAAAACGGTGGCGCAATCAAGATGACTGGGGGAACCATTACAACTACTTCAACTAGTGCTATATTCTCAAACAGTAACAGTAGTGAAAACAAACTAGAAAATGTGACAATATCGGGTGTTAAAAAGGATGGGACACTGTACTATGGAATAAACGCAAATAAAAGTACCGTCACTTTAAAAGATGTAACAGTGGCTCAAGCAGCCACCGGTGTATTTGAAAAAGGTGTATTAGCAGAGAATGATTCGACAATAACAATCTCGGGAGGATCATTTCATGCACAAAATACAACAATATCTGCTAAAAGCGGCAGTGCCATCACTTTAACCAACAATGCAAACATTACATCTGATAACGTTGGACTCTATGCGGAAGGTTCAAACTCCACCATCAGCATGACGGAAGGAACCGTCACGGGGAAAGGTAATGCATTGGGTAATGCATTGGTTGCTGAAAATGGTGGACATATTACTGTTGCAGATGTGACCCTAAAAACAAATGATAGCGATAAGTCATCTGGTGTATTTTCTAATGGCGCAAACAGTGTAATTTTTCTTGAAAAAACAACGATTAGTAGTAGTGGAACTGGGCTTGCAGCAATCGATGGTGGTGCAGTCAACATGACGGGAGGATCCGTAGCAGCGAACGAAACAGCGTTATTTGCAATCAACGGTGGGCATATTGATTTGAAAAATGTTTCTGCAACAGCAGAAGTTTCTGGTTTGCAATTCGTAACTCACCCTACTACCAAACAAGATGAGCTAAATGATCCACAAAAACATCATAGCAATGAAATCAATCTGACCAATGCAGAGCTTCATGCTGAAAATGGCACAGGAATTTTCATTAGAGCTTTCACTAACGCTAACATTAAAAATAGTGCTGATCTGTCAATTGGTACAGTTAATCTCACAAATTCAGAAATCCATGCCGACGTGTTATTAGGGGACGGCCTCTTTACAAAAAAAGAAAGCTTTTGGGAGGAGAAAAATATTAATGAGATCTCCAATGGCACCTTCACCTTAAGCGCTGATCAGTCTACTCTAGAGGGCAGAGCGAATATTGCTAAAGACAGAAATGTACATTTTGATCTAAAAAACAAGACAACATGGACACTAAAGACCAGTACAAAAGAAAAAGATGCTGATGGCAATCTGCTTGATATTGCTCAAAGATCTCGTTCCGATATTTCTACGCTTAATCTCGATAACAGCTCTATTATCTTTAATGGACCAACAGAAGATCATTATCACACATTGCATATAGGATCTGGTAAACCAGATACGCAAACAGTCTACAACGCCTCTGGTAATG
>NZ_JBHIOZ010000173.1:0-2576 GCF_042195805.1 Bartonella sp. AP57NXGY
TCCAGCAGCCATATCCCAAATTTGCAGGTTATCTTCCCAAAAGCCATCGGTTCTTCCAGCAGCCACATAAGCTAAATCAAGAGCAGCAGCACCAAAACGGCGAAGTCCGGCAACCTCTGCCATCACATTACGTAATTCAATAAGGTAGGTTCCATGATTTGGGCGACCAAAATGAGGCATTCCTGTGGCAATGACACAATCTTCTAGTCTGCGTCGAGCAGAAACGCGGCAGCGGCGGTCATTGAAAAAAGCACCACACCCACGTTCTGCTGTGAAGAGTTCATCACTCACGGGATTGTAAATGACACCAGCAACGATTTTTCCTTGGCTTTCTAAAGCAATGGAAACAGCAAAAAAAGGAATGCCATGGAGAAAATTTGTGGTGCCATCTAAAGGGTCAACAATAAAACGGTGTTGTGAATCTTCTCCAATGATTTCTTCTGACTCTTCCATCAGAAAACCAAATTTGGGGCGCGCCTTGCTTAGTTCATTGAAAATAATTTTTTCCGCTTTGCGATCTGCTTGGCTGACATAATCTGCTGGTCCTTTCAAAGACACTTGCAAATTTTGCACTTCACCGTAATCACGTACCAACGAGCGTCCTGCTTTCATTGCAGCTTGCACCATGACATTCATGACTGCAGAATGGGCCATTTTTTATTCCTTTATTTATCTTTTTCATTTGCGCGACGCAAATAAATCAACTCATTGGTGTCTACAATGATACGTTCACCAGCATTCATAAAGGGGGGAACAAGAATACGAATCCCGTTTTCAAGAATGGCGGGTTTATAAGAGGAGGTAACCGTTTGTCCTTTAAGTGCAGGATCGGCTTCCGCAATTGTGACAGCAACTTGATCAGGAAGTGAGATGCCAATAGGCTTTTCTTGATAAAGTTCAACTGTGACAGTCATCCCATCTTGGAGAAACGCAGCACGTTCACCAACAAAATCCTTTTGAAGTTCAAGTTGTTCATAAGATTCTGAATCCATAAAGACCAAAGCATCCCCTTGTTGATAAAGAAATGTGAAATCCTTTTGTTCAAGGCGCACGCGTTCAACTGTCTCAGCAGCACGAAAGCGTTCATTAAGTTTTGTACCATCAATCAAATTTTTCATTTCAACTTGGTTAAATGCACCACCTTTTCCTGGTTTTACAGCGTTACATTTAACAGCAACCCATAAGCTTCCTTGATGTTCGATCACATTACCAGGGCGAATTTCATTGCCATTAATTTTCATCGTTTCTATCCAATTCTATTCTTGCAAAAAGAACTCTCTTGTTGTTTTTATGGCGCTTTTCTTTGCTGCCTTTAACAGTCAAGCTCTTTTGTTATTTTCGGGCTAAAATCCCTTTGATTAACCTTGCGGCTCTCTCATGGTCCTGTGTGCTCTTTATGGGCTTTCTCCTGCTTTTTGCAAAGAGAAAAGCTTAAGTAAAAAAGGACCTTTATGTATTTTTGCTTTTCAGTTCTTTGCAAGACCATAAAAAGCGCTCAGACGCAAGCTTTTTAAAAATTTGCACAAAAATTTTTTAGAATTTTTGGGGAAATTTATCCCGTTGTGTCGTAAAATATCATCATTGATGGCAATAATATAATTGATGGCAATGATATAAGTTCCCTAAAACCATGAGGTGTTTTTAATTAAGAATATGTGATGAATATGTGAATACGGAGTTTATTATAGTGTCTCATGGGATAGAGCGTGGTGTTAGCTTTCATTTTGATCAGAGAGTAATTGTAAAAAGGCTCTTTGTTTTATCGAGATTAGGACTCTAAATTTTTTTAAAAGCAGGTATTTTTCTGTACTTGATGCGATTTCATCATGGTGGTATGGGGGCTGTTGTTTTGTTAAGATATCAGCATAGAAAAAGACAAGTGGAGCATTTAGGATATCGGCTATTTCTTTTAAACGCTCTGCGCTGACACGATTTAAGCCGTTTTCATATTTCTGGATTTGTTGGAAAGTAACACCTAAATGTTGACCTAATGTTTTTTGAGACATCTTCAACATTTTTCGTCTCAAACGAATTTTTTTGCCAATGAATTTGCCGCTGAAAATGTCGTTATAAGGATTTTTACCAAAACCCTAGAAAATGCTACACGGGATATAGAAAACTCTTCAGCTGCTTCAATCACAGATAGTCCAAGTTTTGCATTTACATCTTCGCGTAACAATTCACTAGGGTGTGGGGCATTTTCATTATTTTTAGTATTCTTCTTTTCTTAAATCTCAAAGCTATAATTTACACTATTTTGTATTGTCACAATCTATAATAAAATTTATCCACTCTGGCTAAAAATGAGGTTTTTTATTGAGGTGCAAATCTCTTTGCCTTTCGCAAGAGCTTTTAAGTCTTTACGTGTAAAATATAGAGTATGTTTACATTAAATAGCGGGTTCATCTGGGCTGAGTATTTATATAAGAACGCGGCTCTCCGTTCACGTTATACTGAAAAAGAGACACTATAGTGCTACTATTTAATCTTATTCTATAACTCAAATTCACACCCATGTTTTGTTGCTTTTGAGGTTGATCTGTATAGATCACATTATATCCATTCCGTCGCAACAG
>NZ_JBHIOZ010000174.1:0-2573 GCF_042195805.1 Bartonella sp. AP57NXGY
GCCCTTGGTTCTTGAGACAGTTCATGAGAGGACTTCTCAGGCTTTTCTTATATAACTTTTCTCCACACGCCAGCCCTACTTGTAACGTGCAAGTGAATGATTTTGATTAGTTCAACATGGAACAGATTTTAAATGAGAGAAATTTACGATATTCAAGATTTTAATTCAATATGAATAACGCTAAATTATGATTATAAATCAATATTTTGAATATTCAATTTAAAACATCTTTTATTTATACAAAAAGAACTTTATTGAGTGATTTCATTTTATAAATGAAAAAATTAGCTTTCTTGAGCATTTTTGTATATGAAAGATAAAGCGCTTGTTGTTAGATTTTCTTTTCATGCATTAATTTTCTCAAAACTGTTTGTTTAGAAGAACAAGCAATGGAAGTGTAAAGAAATCTTTATAGATAGCGACAACACATCGTAAAGAAAGAAATTATTTTATTGCTATAATAGGTTGTAAATAACAAAAAAATACAGTCCGTTTTTTTGTTAATAGTAAACGGATTAATATGCTTATTTTTTTATAATTTTATATTAAAATTGGTAACGTATTCTATCAGAAAAACTTGTCTCGGCTACACTTCTTTTAAAATTTTTTTTGATAGTTTACATCAATATAGAGAGTTAAATTGTGAAATAATTGTGTATTGTGCTAAACGCACCTTTAACGGCAGAATCTATCGGATTAAGATAAAAATGAATACCAATCTGTTTAGTATCATCAATATCAAAGTTTTTTAAGGAAGTTCACTTTCTCATATAAGGATGGGGTATGATCTTCTACGCTTCTAACAATAGTTTTTGTTAGATACCTACTTATCCGGATTAACTGGGAAGGCTGTCTGATTTAATTTTAAGATTATCAATATGTTAAAAGGCGTTAAAAATCAATTCCTTAGTACACAAATTATGTTTGTGCTTCAAAAGGTTAGTTCTCTGATGATTTTTTGCAAATTTTTGACAAATGATTGTTGAGGCAATTAACATTTTTACAGCATAACTTTAATAGTATTTTTTTATAGAAGTTTTAGAGATATTTGCTGGCCAGATATCATAAGGGAAGAGTGTAGCCATATGAAAACACTATTATGCTCTGTTATGTTGTAGCTATAATTGATGATTTATCCGGTATGCTTTTTTTGCATTTTCTATATCCTTTGGAGTGAATGAGAGTGGCTGTAGGTTCCTATCTATTTCAAATGTGCAGTGGTTAACTTTTCATTTTTCTAATATCATCTTTGCTTGGATAGCTCTATGGCGCATATTAGCACCATATCTATCTTCAAAGAGGAGCATAATCAAACGGTAGAGTTGTTGTACTTCCATAAGTGAAAAAGCAAGAAATCTTCTATTTTTTAAGATTTATTCTTAATGCTGTTATCTTTATATTATCTAAAAATACACTTTGCTTAGCTTTATGGGCAAATTCGATGATGAATAGCTGCGCAATCCGTGTGAAGAGGAGGAAAAGCGTATTTAAGTAGAAAAGAAAACACTTCAGGAAAAAATCGATTTCATGTACGAAAAGGCAGCATACTTTGTGACATATTCTAGATAAAAATACCTTATCTTTTATCTTAATAAAAATGGTATAATATGCTGATTTATAATGATAATTTATCGTTGATTTCATTGAGTTAGAGTTCTGAATAACGTAAGATTCTCTCATTTTAAACCTGTTTGTCTTAAATCAAGAAAAACCATTCTCTTGCACACCACAAGCGGGGCTGGCGTGTGGGTAAAAAATGTATAAGAAAGGACAAAAATGGCTCTTATGAATCGTCTCAAGAGCTAAGGGCTTTAGCAACACCCACGAGCTGGAAAATATAATGATGGTGCCGGATTGCTCCTTCACAAACGTAAAGATGGGGGTGCTCAATGGCTTTACCGTTATACCATTCATGGGCGCTGTCGCTAAATGGACTTGGGTGCTTTGAGAGATGTCTCTTTAAAACAAGCTCGTGAATTGGCAACTGGGTGGCGTGCTGTTTTACGTGAGGGGCGTGCCCCCATTAAAGAACGTGAGAAACGAAAACGTGAGGCAATGCGTAATCTCCATTACTTAAAAGACATTGCCTTAGATGCTTTTGAAAGTCGTAAAGCTGAATTAAAAAATGATGGTAAAGATGGAAACTGGTTTTCACCTTTAAAACTCCATATTCTCCCCAAATTAGGCTGTCTGCCTATTTCAGAGATTACACAAACAGAAATACGCAATATCCTCGCTCCCATCTGTCATACAAAAGCTGGAGCTGCTAATACAGCACTGATGCGTCTCAAGCTTTGTTTTAAACATGGGCGTTGCGCGTGGATGTTGATTTTACAGGCAGTAGAAAAAGCAAGGGCTCTCTTAAGGAGGGATAGTGTAGTGTTATTAGGATTTATATAAAGCGAAAAGGCAGCATATTGTGGCTGCCTTTTTTGTTAAATTGAATAGAATGAATAGGCTATTTTTACAGCCTTGATTTAAAACTGATAGCGCATGCCACCTGAAAAGCTTGCACCACTTATACCAGTTTTCTGAAGCTTTTGTTGATAACTTACATCACCATGAAGGGAGAA
>NZ_JBHIOZ010000175.1:0-2563 GCF_042195805.1 Bartonella sp. AP57NXGY
GTGCTATACTCAGGAGAGAGTGAGTTGGTCAAGGAACATCATTAAATTATATTTTTGATTTTCAACAACTCAATTTTGTGCACACCAATCATCATCATTAGCACAATAAATTGTTTTATTTCAAATAATACGTCTCTTTTAATCTTTCAGAATTGAAAAAATTGAATATTTTACGCTAAGCTATTATCTCTTTAGAAAACACTTTAATTAAGTGAATTCCTTATCTTCTGTCAATGTGTACCTTCACACTTTTGAATTTTTTAAAGATGGTATTACGTATCGCGTTGGTGGAATCTTTTTATACTTTATCTGTTAATTGTTGAATTATTTGATTTTCTCCCTATGCCTTTAAAAGCGAAGCTTCCTATTACAGTCTGTAAACTGCTAGATTCTAGCGGCTTCTCATTTTTCACTTAAACTAAAGGCTCAACAAGCAGGCCTAAAAATATTTAAAAAGATATTGGGCATCTAAAAAACATTTGAATGTTTCAAGGAGGTATGCGTGCTTCATATCCTCATACCTTAAATGATAGAATTTATGGCACAACAGGATAAACTTAAGTATCCATATATAGATAAATTCTTATGAAAGTTATACATATAGTTTTTCGTGTCTATTTTTAATTTATATTTCTTATTTTTACTTTAATCCTGTTATGCTATAAAATATCATTATTTGTAGTATGATGGTATATGATCTTTAAGCTTTCTCGATATATTTAAGTGTTTTTTAGTGTGTGGGAATATTCTTAGGCTTGTTTGGCAAGCCTTTTTTAAGTGACTTATATGAGTGGAAAGTCAGCCGTTGAACACTCCCATATTTACGTTTAATAAAAGAGCAAGTTAGCACCATCATCCATTTTTTCAGCAAACAATGTCGTTACAGCTCTTGGTATGTGAGACGATTCAATAAGAGGTATGCCTTTTTGTACATTTTTACTCACACGCCAACTTTGCTTGTGTTGTGCAAACAAGAGATTTTGATTGATTCAATATAGAACACGTTTGAAATGAAAGAATTTTACGATATTCGAAACACTTATTCAATATCAATAACGTTAGATTATCATTATAAATCAATGCACTATTTCTAAGTTAAACTCGTTAGAATTCGGATTATTTACAAATCAGATTAGATTAAGCATTTTCATTCTCATGAAGTGTGGGGAGACAGTCACAATTCTTGTCAATATTATTAAGGACTTTGATTATCTTTGCAATGAACTTATGAAAATAAGGGGTTATTTTTTTCATCAGAAATCAACTGCAAAATTGCTCTTTGTTTTTTGCGGGTCAGTATTCTGAAATTTTTTAAAAGTAAATATTCTGCTTTGCTTGCTATTCTGTCATCACAATGATAGAGGTTCTCTTCTTTTTTTGCGCCATCAGCATAAAAGAAGGAAACGGGAACATCTAATATATGAGCAATTTCCTGTAAACGTCTTGCACTTACGCGATTTAAGCCTTTTTCATACTTTTGGATTTGTTGGAATGTTACGCCTAAATGACTTCCTAATTGTTTTTGAGAAAACCCCATGACGTTTCTTCTGAAGCGAATTTTTTTGCCTAAAGAAATATCGTAAAAATGTAGATTTTTGGCTTTCACTTGATGTCCCCACCGGTTGCGAGCGCCCTCGCATTAGTATTCCGGGGTCTGGAAGTGCTGACTCAAAACAGCCCCTTGCTTTTAGTGCTGAAAGCACTTGGACATAACAAGAGCCCCCGGAAATTCCGGGATATCCGCAAAAGCGGTTTTATTTCTAGTTTGAGTTTTTCGGGCTTCCAGACCCTATTTGATTGTCGCGTATACAACCAAAAACACAAGCCTCCTTCATAAGGCAATTACTTTCAATCGTCAATTGAAATTACAACAGTGTTTCTTGTTTGTTGTTTCAAGTTTTCACGTAATTAATGCGTATATTATACATAAAAATATTGCTTGAGATACTTTAGATACTTGTAAAAATTGTAAAGCGAAATTAAAGGGTGATGGCAAGGTAATGGGGTGATTTTCTCCTTTACGATTTTATGTTTTCTCCCCCAAATTAGGCTGTTTTCCCGCTTTGAAGAGTACATAAACAGATAAATATTCTTGTCCCGATATGGTATACATAAGATGATATAACTTGTCGTTTTTATTCATCTTAAATCGAGGTATCTCAAATATGTTGTTCGTAAATAGTATAAATTAAAGTCCATGAAATATAACAATCTTTATGTTTAATATAATAAATTTCATTTACCTGAGTTGGTTCAAAATGTTATTATAATTCTTGCTTTTAAGAAGTTCATAAGAGCCATTTTTATTCAGATGCTTGTGTGGTGCAAGCGAATGGTTTTGATTGCTTCAGTATGAACAGGCTGGAATGAGAGAATCTGATGATATTTTTGGCTTTTGTTACAAGGTGTAAAGCGATATAAATATCTTCATTGTAAAATTCTTTTTTCAGAAATCGTAAATATTGAGATATCATATTGATAGAGACTTGATAACAGTGGGCTTGTAGAGGGAAATTGCATGAGGATTTTTTATTTTTTATGCGTTATTTCTTCATTGTTTTGC
>NZ_JBHIOZ010000176.1:0-2532 GCF_042195805.1 Bartonella sp. AP57NXGY
CCACAGACATAGACAATACCGCATCTGTAGAGGGAGTGGTCAAAAAGTGAGAAACTGAAAGTTTCTCACTCAATTGTAGAAAAGGTTGTTCTTTATGAACTGGACGCACAATCATTTGATCGGCTAAAGATTGAGAAGAGGTTGAAACAGCAGTTTGTTGTTTTTCATCAGAAAGAGGATGAGAACTTCCTGAACCTAAGACTTCAATAACATGACTTCCAAGAGAGGAAACAGTTGGAGATACAGAAACACTAGAGACATTCTGTGCCCCTCTTAAATGACGTGGAGGTCGTGGTTTAGCTGGTTGTTTTATAGTAGGTTTACGAGAGCCTGTATTTTTTCCTCTAGAAGGAGCACCTTGATCAGATAATGCAAGAGGAATCTTCGTTTTCTTGTTTACACACTGTGCTTCAGTATTCGAACGTGTCGTACCTCCAGAGGCTCTTCCTAAATACCAAATTGTAGCACTACCACTAGAATCAGCACATCTATCTCTCTTCAGCAATTGATATTGATAGGCCCCACCATCAACAGCTGTAATGTCCTTACCCGAAAGGTCTGCCAGAGTAAAATTAGCGCCTCCATTGTGGCTTCTATCAGTAATTAAATTAATCCCTGTAACCAAACTATTCTTTTGTGAGAGAAGACCTGTAATTTCACGACCAGAATCTGCAACGCTTATTTTGTGATTACCTGCGCCCTCATCAATCGATAAGTAATCACTCGAATCCCCCGTAGCACTAATATTGAATCGAAAATGTAAACTCCCTGAAAGTTTCTCAACATGAAGTGAAATATATCGTGGATCATACGGTATAGAAGTAAAAATAACAGTCCCATTTTGCCCCCCTAAATCTTCAATTTCAATCTGAGGTTTTTCTCCCATATTCCGTTCACCAACCTCAAATATTGTTTCATCCACTCTGTCCTTTATAGGAATTTTTTCCTTAGTCGTATGATTTGTCCTATCACCAGCGAATAAATAAAGTTCTCCGTGATCATTGATCCTTACTTCTCCAAGGACCTCTTGTACACCAACATGGAACCACGATTTAGCAAAGTTGTTAACAGTCAGACCATCCACAAACCCTTCAGGATATACAACTTGAATAGCATGATCTTTCAAATTAGTAGCATAAGATTCTCCTAACGCTAAGACGTGCTGTCTCCCATTCCCAGAGACCTCAGCATACATTGATTTTCCCCCCTCTTTTCTTTGTCCTGCATAAAGATTTTGTTCTCCGTTATCTCCCACTTTCGTATACCAACCCCACGCTCCATCATACACATTCTGCTGTCCAACTGTTCCACCATCCCCAGTAACTGTGGAATTATATGCACTACTTTTTCTCTCCACGCTTGTAAGATCAATATATGGCTCTTCATGAATAAACTGCTGACCTCCCAAAATTTTGGCGTTCATTGCAATTCCAGCCCGTGTAACTATTTGCATCCCTCCTTTTTTAATAGTGGAACCTACAGAACTTTCTCCATTATCAACAAGCTCTACATCACCATCTTTGAGAATAGTATTATTGTGAAAAAAATTAGACATCAGTGCTATTTTTTTTTCTTCCTCTTCTCTATTTACCACATGTGTTGCTCTTGTTAGCACTCTATTCCTACTCTCAACTGCACTTGCAGATTGCACAAGACAACTACTGATCATCAATACTGAAAAACTTAATTTGTATTTATACCGCATTATCCACACTCCACTCTCAATTATTTAGAAAAATACCCCGCGACTACATAGATAGCTCATTTTAGATTGTATCATAATGTGTTTTATTTATGTCTAAATACAATTTTTTAGTGTATTTTTTAATTTAAACAACTCAAAGTTGTTTATCTATAAACCACTAAAAAACTCTAACTTAAAGCAGAAAAATTGAATAAAATTCAAAATGTTCACTTAAGTTAAAGGAATAATTTGCATATCTGGAATTATAGATGAAAAAAATGCTCGTGCCCTTTAATGGGGCCCCCTCTTCACGTAAAACAAAACGCCATTGGGTTGTACATTCACTCACTTGTTTTAAAGAGACATCTCTCAATGCACTCAAGCCCATTTCGCCACGTCATCCATGAATGATATACCGGTAAAGCCATTGATCCCCCCAATCTTTACGCTTATGAAGAAGCGAGCCAATATCATCATACACTTTTCCAGCCCTAAAATGTTGCAACGCGACACCCTTTGGTACTTGAGGCAGTTTATAAGAGGTATTTTTAGTTCTTTCTTGTACAATTTTTATCCACGCAGGCTTCCCTGCTTGTGACGTGCAAGAAAATGGTTTTGATTGATTCAACATAAACAGATTTGGAATGAGAGAATCCTATGATTTTCGCGACTCTCATTCAACATGCATAGAAATGAATTATTATTATAAATTCAGTATGTTGCCTTTAAAAGAGAGAGTATAAAGACATTTCTACTATTTGAGAAAGTCCTTACACTCTCGAGAAGACATAGCCGAACGTTATCTGTTTAAGTTTGCAAAACAATTACATTTGTAAAGTTAATCAGCC
>NZ_JBHIOZ010000177.1:0-2508 GCF_042195805.1 Bartonella sp. AP57NXGY
TTTTCTAGACATGAAAATATGAATGATAAAGATTGTACAGCTCTGGTTGATACTATGAGTGTCATAGAAAAAGCTTTAATTTTAAAACTTCAAGATGAGATGCCAAGTATACTTAAAATCTTAATAGTTCTAACAGATTTTGGTGATTCAGAACTGCCGCATAGCATGGATCCTTTATTGCGCGCTTATGAACCAGATTTCGAGAACCCTATTAAAAAGGTTGCTTAAGTTCAAAAACATGACTTATCTCCTCGTCTTTAAGGGCGGGGAGAAGGTTACGAATGGCTATGTTCCATTTGCGTATTCATTTCGCTAGCTGTTAGTGTTGGAATAGAAGAGACATCAATGTCCCTCAAGGCATGCCATGTATCATAATTGGCTTGAAGCTGTAGCCAAAGGGCTGGTCCATTTCCTAACAATTTACCAATGCGAGCTGCTGTTACGGCTGTGACTGGACGTTCTCCTTTAAGGATACCGTGCAAGTGCTGGCGTGATATTTGAAGAATCCTAGCAATTTCGGTTTTGCTTGCATTTAAATGTTCTAAGGATTCAGCTAAAATTTCTCCTGGATGAGAAGGACAACGATTAGGATTACGTGTGGTCATGGATAGTTTCCTTTACAAATCTTAAAACCTTCAGTGGTATTGCTCTAGATCAACATGGTAAACGTGTCTGTCTTTAAATTCAAAAGTGATACACCAAGGACCATTGATATGAATTGTGTAGCGAGTTGGAGTAAAGCCTTTAAGCATATGAAAATTATAACCTGGTACATTGATATCACTAACTTGAGAAGCAGCGTCAAGGGCATCAAGACGGCGAATAATACGCTGTTGAAGCCTGCTATCAATCTTACTTTTTCCTGTTTCCCAGAGAGATTGGAGGTCTTTATTTTTAAATGTTTTGATCATAGCAAACTCAACAACTTTATTTTAAGTAAGATGTAATGTATTAAGTGACAATTGTCAACAAAAATGTTACAATTTAATATGATTGATGCCAACACTGTGGAACTACAAGAATTTAAGAAATGAATATCAAACCAATTCGTACAGAGAGAGATTATCAAGAAGCTTTAGAGATTGTGTCTGCAATGTTTGATAAGCAGCCAGAAGTTAATACTCCAGAATTTGATAGAATGAAAACTCTTGTTTTGTTAATTGAAGCTTATGAAACAGAACACTATCCTGTTTCTCCACCTCATGCGTAAAGAGAAGAATAGGTGCATGGAGGGGATAAATTTGCACGTTAACATCAAGGATTTTACAAACATACCAACGGCTGTCTGATCAAATATTGCTAAAAACTTAGATCCCTTGCCATTCTTAATAAAGTGAATACGAAGTTTAAATTCTATTGTCATTTTGCTCTCCAAATTAATGAAGAGACCATAACAATCATCTACACTCTCTCATAAGCCTGACACTGTCAGTAAAAAAGGGCTTTAAAGGGGACTTTATAAGAAGAAACTATACAGTTTATAAGCCATCAGACAATAAGTGTCCGTTTAGAAACTATCATTGTTTTTTATACCTGCATAAACCATTCATTCTTTCCATAATCTTATGAGGACAGCGCCATCAGCTCCAGCGCCGCTTGGAGAGGAATCTCCATGAGAGCCAGCACCTCCGCCCCCAAAACCACGCCCTGCTTTTCCCGAACTATAGGAACCTTTGCCGACTCCTCCAGAGCCACCACGTGATGTATCACCTCCAGCATCGCCTCCATTACCGCTTGTTTTACTCGTAATTCCATTCGTTCCAGCATAACCATTTCCGCCTTTGGCAATTCCTAGATGTTCATCCGTTGCTAAACCAAAGTTTCCACCTGTTCCTCCAGCACCGCCATCGCCTGAATAGTAGGTAGTCGTACCACCACCAAATCCCGTGTGAGATTGATAGGCAGAAGCACCCCCACCACCATGTCCTCCTGTCGCCGTAATAAAATTTTTGCCAACGGTTGTTGTTCCTCCAGAATTTCCTGTCGCACTGCGTGATGCAACAGAAGCGCCTCCTTTACCAATTGTGATATTCTCATGACCCTTTAAACTCGCTTTATAACCATACCATACCGTACAACCGCCACCGCCGCCACCGCCTCCTAAGTAATAAGAATAACCACCCCCACCACTGCCGCCGCCACCCCATGCTTGGATTTCGACTTTTGTGTTATCCGTTACCCAATCGGGCCATTGAATTTTTCCATCCTGTGTATAGAGCAATTCAGCATCAGCAAGAGCCGGCCAATTCGTGATTTTATCGGTCAAATCTTTTTTAAGACTCTTTATCTGTGCCAAGATGGCTGCATCCACTTGTGATTTGGTATAAACAAGATCATCATCAACTTTAAGCGGTCCTTTAAGCGTACTTCCACTTGTGCTTAAACGGGTAACCACTTTCCTTTTTGGAAGACCGAAGAAGTCAGATGATACATTACCCAAGATCTCCAAGTCGTCACCCATGGTGACTTTACTGGTAAATTTATTATAACTTTGCCATTCATTTGGGC
>NZ_JBHIOZ010000178.1:0-2501 GCF_042195805.1 Bartonella sp. AP57NXGY
AAACTTGATATTGCAAAAGCCAAGCAGCTTTTAGCAGAAGCTGGTTATCCGAATGGATTTGAGGCAAATTTTCTCGTATCAAATGCTCCTTATAGGGTGTTAGTTGCTCAGTCACTCCAAGATAGTGCCGCAAAGGCGGGGGTGCGTCTTAAAATTGAACGGATGGCCGGTACACAGTTGTTTTCTAAACTTTATGCCCGGGCTTTTGATACGATTTTTGTCGGATGGAATAATGATTCTGCGGATCCTCATACCATGGCTTCACGTCTTGTTTATAATCCAGATAATCGGCTTGAGGCAAAAAATACCGCCTATCCTAGTTGGCAATATGGGTATTTGGATGAAACGATGAATCAAAAGGTTCAGGATGCATTGTTTCAAAAAGATCCGCAAAAACGGGCACAACTCTATGCTGATTTACAACGTGAATTGATGCAAAAAGGACCTTATGCGTTTATCTTTCAGAAATATACTGTTATCGCGATGACCCCTGATATCAAAAAGTGGGTTTGGAATAGTGCGCCACATATTTTTTATAGTAAAATTGAAAAATAAGAGTGTCTTCAATGCTGTTCAATAGATAAAGGGCATCGTCATGATATATTCGGCGTATTGTATAAATTTTCAAGTTTTGCAATGCGTCGAAGATCATAGGTAATGCGTGATATATTGTTGAATGTCTTTTCAAGACATTCGTTTAAAGATATTTTTCATTCTCATTAGAGGTGTATTTAAGTGGATGTTAAGATCGATATTTCAATTTTTCTGAATTAGAAAGTGGTCAATTTATTTGTTAAAAAACTGAGAGTAACATAAAAAAACTAAGTGTAACAAATATCGCGGAATTTAGTGGTGCTAAAGGTGCAAAGGTTTTGCGATGTTGAAGGAAAGTTTTGTTATGGGGGTACACAAGGGATATCAGTTTTTTATGGTGTTTATATTTTCTTTTGCTTTGAAAGATGATGAGATGTCATTTGGAGGGTGTTGTTTTACGGGGAGTGATGAAAAAATTAAATTTTCTTTTGAAGAAGGAATAAAAGTCGTTGCATTTGGCAAACTAACGAATTTTTCTGTTTTATCAAATCGTCAAATTGTTATGAAGGCTCGTTGTTATTAAGGTACTTGAGCTAAAAGGGGTAGTGCTTTGATGGTATAGAAAACGCCGGAAGAAATACGAGACAAGCTTGCTTAACAAGATAGAAAAAATACAGGTTTTATAGTCTTCAATAGTAGGCGTTATGATATCGTGATTAAGCTCTGTTGTTGGTGAGCATTCATTGTATATTAGAGTGTTTTCCTTTGTATGTTTTAGTTTGGCTTATAAGTGTAGACAAGAGGAGTCATTGGCAAGAGGTGCTTGTTCTTGAAGATTTTAAAGTTTGGTCTTTAGGAGCCTATCGTTCGTCTAAACTTAAATTAAGCACGTTTTGCTGCATGGAGAATTTATACAATAAACGTTAAAAGGAAAATTCTATGAACGTGAAAAGAAAAATATTGAAAAAGGGCAGTTCTTTTGTTTCTGCTGTTCTTGCAATGGGGATGTTTGTGCAACAAGTTTCAGCAAAAACACCCGCCGATACGCTTGTGATGGCTTGGAATCTCGATCCAATAAATACATTTGACCCTGCACAACTCAATGACCGTTATGGAATTGAAGTGGTTAACAATATTTGTGATAATTTAGTCGTTTCTGCTACAGATGATGCGGCTAAAATGGTTCCCTCGTTAGCGAAGAGCTGGGATGTTTCAAGTGATGATCAGAGTACGGTGATTACTTTTCACTTGCGTGATGGTTTAAAGTTTTATGATGGTCGTCCTGCGAATGCCAATGATCTTGTTTGGGGTATGAAGCGGGTTGTCAAATTGAAATTGTCTAATGCAGCAACATTTAATGAATATGGGATTACAGAACAAAACGTTGATGAGGCTTTTCAAGCACCGGATGACAAAACGGTGGTGATGAAATTTGATAAACCTTATCCAGCAGAGCTCATTCTTAGCAATATTTCCACTAATCGCACTGCTGCCGTGCTGGATCGTGAGACACTCATGAAAAACGAACAAGATGGTGATATGGGAAACCGATATTTGGCCAGTCATTCTGCTTGTGTTGGTCCTTATCAGCTAGAGAGTTGGCGCCCTGGAGAAGGAATTTTGTTGCGTGCAAGCTCCAATTATTGGGGGGAGGCGCCTAAATTGAAGAAGATTTTAATTCGCCATGTTGCGGAACCTGGAACACAACGTTTATTGTTGCAAAAACACGATATCGATGTTGCACGTAATCTGATGCCAGAGGATTTGGCAGATCTCCAAGCAACAACGGATATTAAAGTTGAAAAAGTTTTGGCGCCCTCCATGATCATATGGGGATTTAATGCGACAAATCCAATTTTTGCCAATGAAAAAGTGCGTTTGGCGATGCGCTATCTTATTGACTATGAAGGACTCGGTAAGACTCTTCTCAAAGATGTTGGTATTCCACGTGCAAGTTTTATTCCTCT
>NZ_JBHIOZ010000179.1:0-2481 GCF_042195805.1 Bartonella sp. AP57NXGY
TTCTTGAACGCGATTTTCTAATGAACGCTTTGAACCGCTTGTCATGAGTTGGATATAATCGATAATCAAGACATCTAGACCATGTTGTCGTTTAAGACGCCTTGCACGAGCGGACAATTGTGCAATAGACACCCCACCCGTTTGATCAATATAAAGAGGGATTGTTTGTAAGGAACGCATTGCGTGAATAATTTTTGCAAATTGCTCTTCTGAGATATTACCACGGCGCATATCAGAAGAAGAAACCTTTATTTGCTCTGAGATAATACGAGTTGCAAGCTGTTCAGTTGACATCTCAAGTGAAAAGAAACCAACAATACCCCCTTCATTGGCTTGGCTGTTATCATGACGCTTGCAAGCATTGGCAATATTAAAAGCAATATTGGTCGCCAGTGAGGTCTTCCCCATCCCAGGGCGCCCCGCAAGGATAATCAAATCAGATGCTTGTAACCCTCCCATTTTCTCATCAAGTGTTTTGATATGGGTAGCTATCCCTGAGAGCTGTGAGAAACGCTTTTTTGCAGCGCTTGCCATGTTAAGTGCTTTTGCAATGGCTGTATTAAAGTTTTCAAACCCACCCCCATATTTTCCTTTTTCTGCTAGCTCAAATAACTGATTTTCAACAGTTTCAATTTGTTGTGATGTTGTAAGTTCTACAGAAACATCATAAGCTCTATTCACAACTTGAGTGCCAAGGTTAATTAAAGAGCGTCGGATAAACAGATCATAAATGACACTCCCATAATCTTTAGTATTAATGATTGTTACAGCTTCTTTAGCTAAACGCACCACGTAATTATATACAGTGATGTCACCAATTTTCGCATCATTTTCAACAAAGGGCTTAATAGTAATGGGATCTGCAACTTTTCCATTTTGAATAATTTGTGAAATGATATCAAAAAGCTTTTGATGCAACGGTTCAAAAAAGTGCTCTGCTTTTAAAAAATCAGAAACGCTATCAAGAGCATTATTATTGATAATGATAGCACCCAGCAAAGCTTTCTCTGCTTCAATATTATGGGGCAGTTGACGAAAAGAAGATTGTTCTTCTGTTTGAAAAGAAGGTAAATTAACAGCGTTCATTTTATTCATTATGATTTAAATTGATTTGATAAATGATAATTATAAATCACTGAATCTACAGTGTGAATCCCATTTTTATTTTACTTAACAGCTTGCTTTTTGATACGTTTTGTGCAATAAAGAGATGTTCTTTTATATTTCGGTTATTTCTTTTAATCGTTTATTTAGATCGCTAGCTGTTTTGATAATAAAAGCCGTATCAATTCATTTTGATGCGGTTTTTATGTATTAAGGCTTGCATTTTTACACGTTTTGTGTAATATACTTTAACATTTAAAATGTATAAGTTTCCAGTTGCAAACAAAAGCCGTGTCTTAAAGGACGCGGCTTTTTTGCTATAAAGCAGCCCCCCGCCCCGTTATTTTATTTACGCTGCTTTGTTTGTGCTTTGTTCACTACCATCAGTATCATCACAAATCTTTTGCTTGCCATTAATTACAGCGTTGCCAGAGATTTTTACACCCTCTTCAATAATAGACCTATTAGAAACACACGCATCATCATAAATTTCTGCTTTTTCATAAATACGAGCATTCTCATAAACACGGGCATTGCCATAAATCTTGACATTTTTGTAGACAAGCGCTTTACCATAAACCCTAGCATGATCAAAAATATGAGAACCTTCGTATACGCAAGAAGACCCTGATACTTTTGCATTGCCATAAACAAAGCCCTTCACATAAGCACTATGCCAAACCTTGGCATTGTCATAAATTTTTGCCTCTATACTAATAAAAGCTTTTCCATAAACCACGGCATTATCACAAACTTGACCACAAACCTTAGCATGATCATAAACCTTGGCATTGCCATTAACCACACACTTGCCATAAACCCACCCCTTGCCACGAAACCACATGGTACCACTAATACTAGCATTATCAAAAATCTTAGCATTGCCATAAACATGGGTATCACGACCATAAACCTTGGCTTTATCACTCACTACAACGTTACCATAAACTTTAGCATTTTGAGCAATAACGGCTTCATTACGTATTTTAGCATTTTCACTAACGACAGCATCATATGCTGCAATAGCATCATCATACACCCAGCAATTCCCATCATGAGAGAGGTTATCTTCCTTCTCAATAAAACCACCAAGGTCACCAGCCTTGACATCATCGAAATCCCTTAATGCGCGTATGCGATAAAAGTATCTAGGTTGACGGGTTTCTGCATCGTAAACTTTTTTTATTTCGTCTATAATTTCATATTTTTTAGATACAGTTTTAGTGGTCATAGGTAGCTCCCTAATCTAATATTCAAACAAATTTTTAAATGAAATGGTTATAAGCAGGCGCCCCCGCCGCGCCCGCGCCGTTATTTAAGCTGTTTTCCTATGAGGACGACACATAACAAAGCAAATTTCACCATAAGGAGAAAGGC
>NZ_JBHIOZ010000180.1:0-2451 GCF_042195805.1 Bartonella sp. AP57NXGY
AGCCGCACCGGCTTCTGTCAGCCCTTGGGCTTTATAATCCCAGTCTTTAAATTCAGCCTTAACTGCTTGCCAATCAACTTTCCTTACAAATCTTAATCAACCCAAAGTAATAGCCTGAAATAGCCGTGTGTCGTATGGAAAATTAAAAACAAAAACCGAATGAAGAAAACGCACTTGAGACTTGCATATGGCTTCACAGGTTTATTGCTGTAAAAGCTTCAAATGATGATATCTCTAATACTTTTTTCGCTTGTTCTCTTGTGGTAGCTTCCACAAGCGAAAAGATATGGACGATGAACCTCTTCTCAAGCTTATCAAACTGAACTCAAAGGTATTTCCTTATTGATGTTGAAAGAGTCCTTTAAACGCATTTTGCAGAGCAACGTAGAAAGCATGTCTAAAAAAATCATTCCAAGAGCAACAGATTTTTCTAAGTATTGTGAAGAGATTGAAAAAGATCTTCTTTCACGAGCCAAAACTCTTCATGAACTAATGATAGGAGAATTTAAAATAGATTTCTAAAAAATAGCAAAATAGTGAAAAGTGCTGATCATTTTTGGATTGGATATGCATTTAAAGAGTGATTAAAAAGTTTTTTTAATGTACAATATATTTCTAGAAGCCAAAATGGCTCTATAGTATCAAATTTATAAAGTAAATAAATCCATTAATACAAATTAAGGATTTTAGGATACACGAATTTCAAAATATTTGTTTTTTAAAACATGAGTCGCCAGCATCAGCGCAAAAAATGTTGCGGCAATTATGATTCCCTTTCGTGTACTTTTGAAATAACAGAGCTTTTCTTTAATCTTTATGAAAGGGTTGCCAGTGCTATGGGCTTTTTTGAAAGGTGGATTTGGGTATCAAAATGCAAGCAAGAGTTTGGGATTATGGAGCTCTGTGTTTAAAGCTGTCATCAACTATAGATAAATCATAAACGAGGTTAACTAAAATATTAAAAGCAACTGGATGCAATAGAAGACATTGCTATTAAAAGAAAAGCAAATACTGAAAAAACTAAAAGGTAGTTTGTGTTTTTATATCAGAAAATAATTTAAGAAATTGAGATCATAATTTTTTCACAGGAAATAAATATGTTTACAGATAAGAAGAGAAAAGCCTTGTTTGGCGTTATAATTTTTATATTTGTATGTTTTTCAGGAATAAGAAAAAATCTTGACTTTATTCAGGGTATTTTGACATTCGCGTCTATTTCTTTGGTGATCGTAACAACTGTTTTTGCAATTTTATGCAATTCTAATATCCCTTCTGAGTTGCAAAACAACCCACAATATAAATGCGGTAATACAACAGGTTGGAAGAGCTTAACATGTGAGTTACAACAGTATATGCACAGTCTCCTAAAGTTAATAATTTTAGCGCGTGTCGTTTTAATTTTCCCAAGTAGTTATAAAGAAACTGTTTCTTTGCCTGTCATTTCTAAATACGCGGAGCACAAGTTTTCTTTTTCATTGGATACCGTACTTTGGTAATTAGATATTCAAATATTATACTTTGGTACTTTTTTTAGTCTGTGTGTTCTTTAATATGTCGCATACACGCAGTTTAATAAATATATCTATTTACACGCTACAGAGCTCTATTAAATAGATACCGTAAAATTTACGATTTCATGCTTTAATTTTTCTTTTATATTTCATTCATTATACATACAATTATCATTTTTACTTGTTTTAATAGCAAATTTATGTTGAAAATTTTCAGTATTAAATATTATATCAAAATTGTTATGTGTCTTTCCCACAAAAATTATGTTTTTAAATACGGGATTTACTTCATATTTTTTAAAAAAGTTCAAAAAAACTCTTTTAAATTATTTTTTTCTTTAAATTTTATATCCAAGCCGAATTCTATTTCAGTATAATCATCCGTGGGAAATTCACCCAACACAAGTTTAGCCATCTTTAGCAAATTGCCTTCTGATTGCATTGCAAAAAGTCTGATTGTTTTGATTGTGTATATTTCAGTTTTATCTCTTTAATTAAACGCAATTTTTTTTCGAACTCTTCCTTACCAACAATATCAGGTGAGATATCAATCGTTTTCGGGAGAAAAGATTTTTTGTAGTGTAGCTGCAAGAATTTGTTTAACTCTTTATTTGAAAAAAAAGTGTAAACTCTATAGGAATCAAAATTCCAAAATATTGCTTATTCTGTTCAATCTGATTTTTAGAACGTGGGTTAGGAATATTCTGAAAGTCGTTTTCAGAATCAATAACTTCAGGATTATAAGGACTATTTTCTCCCGTTAACACATAAATCCAATAGCAGATCTTCGAGTTCACAGAAAACTTTTCGATTATTAAGGTAGCACATTGATTATCACAGTTAAAATCGTATCTTCCTTCCTCTAAAAATTTATCAGCATCATTGATATTAACTAATTCTGAGGCTGGATCTATTTTATATTTATAAGAAAGGAAGTTAA
>NZ_JBHIOZ010000181.1:0-2448 GCF_042195805.1 Bartonella sp. AP57NXGY
TATGCCTTTTTATATTTGTGTCGTGTTTTTTTAAAGAATTGAGGCTCTTGCTTGAGTTGGTGCTCTTGCTTGAGTGCTGAGAGGAAAGTGAAGAGGGCTTTTATTGAGCCTTGCCTTTGACTTGTTCATTAAGGAGCATGGGGGACACTTCTCGTTTTATGCCTTTTTATATTTGTGTCGTGTTTTGAAAAGAATTGAGGCTCTTGCTTGAGTAGGATTCTTGCTTGAGTGGTACTTTTGTTTGAGTGGGATTTTTGTGAGCTTTTAAGGGGAAAGTGAAGAGGGGCTGCTCTTGGACTTTACTTGCTGTTTCTGTTCTCTTAAAGAGAGAAAATCTTGTAACTTATTTTCTTTTTATCAAGCATAAAAATGTGTTTTACCAAGCGATATGGAGAGCGAAAAATCTATATTTAAAGCAAAAGATATTCTGGTGTTTGGGGAAAAAGAACCCATTTTCTTGCAGGTGGAGGCAAGGCGCATAGAGAAGGTGAGCCAAAAGCACACGTTTTGATCAAGACTTTTTGCTCCATAGCAAGTGTAACAGTGCTTTTAAAGAGCCTGGGGTAGAGGGGGAAAATTGAAAGAAAAGAGGGACATTTATTTATTTACGAGACTGTTATTTATTTACGAGACCGCTAAGGACAGTTTCTCATCTCTGGATGAAAAAGGTTTTGTGCAATTTGGTTATGGAATTGTTGGAGACGCTGGTATCCATGCTGCGGCTTGCCAAATGATTAATCCTTATCATTTGGGGGCTTTATCATTTTGGGGGGCCAGATTGACAACGAGGCATTGAGGCAAAGGGGTGGATTTTAAGGCAAAGGGATTGAAATTTCTTGAGGAAGAGGTAAGCGTAGGGCGTGTCGTGTACTTGAGGAAGTTTTCGATGAGGCAATGAATGAGGTTGATCTGGGACTGAGGTTGATCTTGGCCGCGTGCTTGGCTTTCAATAGAACACCCTTCCTTGGGAAAAGGAAATTGTACTATCTCTCAAGTGGCTTCTTCTTTACTTGCACACCCTTGGGGCTTTGGTATTGAGGGCTGATATTAACATTTGGCAGCTTTCTCATAAAAGCTTTATGGAAGATGAAAGTTTGGGTTTTGAAAAAAAATATCGAAAAAATCAATTTGGGCCGGTTTTGTTGATGATTCAAATCGTCATAAAGACAAAGCAACTTCGTTACGATTTTCTTGCACTCGTTTGCTTCTTCTTTGGAAAGCAGCTTATCTTCCTGAAAATAAAAAGAGCACTTAGAATTTTAGAGTCAGAGACCCAAATTTGTGCAATAGAAGAAGATATTTTATGAAAATTTGATCGAGGAGAAAAGAGAAGCCTTAAGACAATAGGGGGTACACTGTGAGTGATGAAAACATGATGTTTGAAGTTGATGAAAAAAAAGGCACCCCTGATATTGTCTTTATAAAAAATGAGGGGCAATGGAAAAAATGCATCATTGGATGAAGAATTACGGTCTTTTTCGCTGGAAGAAGCGTTTTTGACAAGCAAAAATTATAAAGTCATTTTTTTCATTGCTTTCATTGTGGCAGCTTTAAGAACGGCTCTTCTCTTCTTACTCATGTGGCTTGAGTGGAAGTTGGCGGGGTGGGAAGGGGATGTCGTGGCAGCTCTCTTTTGCATCGTGCAGGTTATATTAGATTTAATTTTTGTACTCATTCCTGTTGCCTTTGTGGTGCGTATCATTTTTACGCGTTTGTTGAAAAAAAAGATCGATAAGTTGGATCAGGAAATCTGGCAGCGAAGAAAAACGGCTTACCAACAAAACAGCGTGTGAAGGGAGGGCAGAAAATGAATACTGGTCTTTATATATTCTCATGCGTTGTAGGAGAGACCTTCTATTCGTGCGATGTTTGAAGTTGATGAAAAAAATGCACCCCTGATATTGTCTTTATAAAAGATGAGGAATACAAGCGCTTGATATTGATGAACTCTCATTCATTGTGAGGACGAAAGCTTCGGTTCATGAAAATGGCTTGAAAATTGAAACAAATGAGGGATAAAAAATGAGGGGCAATGGAAAAAATGCATCATTGGATGAAGAATTACGGTCTTTTTCGCTGGAAGAAGCGTTTTTGACAAGCAAAAATTATAAAGTTATCTTTTGTATGGCTTTCATTGTGTCAGCTTTTATAATGGCATTCTTTATGTTTTTTAAGTGGGATTTGACAGGGTGGTGGAATTATATCCTGTTCATTTTAACATTAATATTGGTTTTTATATCAGCGCTTCTTTTTGTACTCATTCCTGTTGCCTTTGTGGTGCGTATCATTTTTACGCGTTTGTTGAAAAAAAAGATCGAGCAGTTGGATCAAGAAATCTGGCAGCGAAGAAAAACGGCTTACCAACAAAACAGCGCGTGAAGGGAGGGCAGAAAATGAATACTGGTCTTTATATATTCTCATGCGTTGTAGGAGAGACCTTCTCTTCGT
>NZ_JBHIOZ010000182.1:0-2441 GCF_042195805.1 Bartonella sp. AP57NXGY
TGCTTATAAGGGAGCGAAGCGTTTTGATATATCATGGGAATTTTTAGTAATAGGAGCGGTGTTTGTTGCATTGCTGGCGCTGTCCTTGGTTTTGCTTATGAGGGTGCGGGGTAAATGGATATCGCGTGGGGTATTTTTATTGAAGTTTCTGGTGTTGGGTGGCGTTGTTGGAGCTGTTGTTGGGTTGGCGCATGTGGGAGTAAAGCATATGGGGGTTCGCTGGTTTGTGATCTCGAACAATGGGGTGTTTCTGGGCACTATTGGATTCGTTCCTTTGTTTGTTTTGGAGGGGGTACGGTGTGTGCGTGTACTGTTGGGGGGCTTAAAAAAATGAGCATTTTTCTTTCCCATGGGCGTGATCTTTGATGTTCTTTCTGTGAGGGGTATTTGATGTCGAACGATGTGATGTTTTGGCAGTGGTTGGGGTTTTTCTGCTTTTTTGCTCTTGCCTTGATTTTTATTTATAAGGGAGCAAAGCGTCGCTCTGTTACAGGGTGGATGTTTTGGAGATGGGTGGTGCTTTATGGCGCCCTTGCCACCTACCTTGGTTTTATTTATGTGGGCGTGGGCAGGCGCGCTGTTGACGGGGAGCTGCTCTTGAAGGGGGCGGTGTTTTCTTGCATTTTTGCAACTGTCCTTGGTTTGGTGCATCTGGGCGTCAAGAGTATGCCTGTGGCGGGGCAAGTGTTCTTAAAGGCGGTCATGTTTTGTTGCATGATGGGCTTTATCCTGTGGTTCGCTGCTGTGGGCGTCAGGGATATGGATAGCATAAGGGCGGTATTCTTAAAGGTTTTGCTCTTGTCTTTATTGTTGAAAGTGCTCTTGGGGTTCTTTATACGCGAGCAAGGTGATACGGTGCTACAGAGGTCGTTGCGTGCTTTGAATTTTGTGCTGTTTTGCTGCATTTTGGCACCAATTCTTTTTTTTACTCGTCTGGGAGCAGAGAATCTAGGGTTGAGCTGGCTTTGGTTCTCGGATGAGAGGGTGTTGCCCTTTATTGTTGGATTTTTTTCTCCTTTGATTTATCAGGGTATAAGGCGTGCGCGTGTTTTAGGGGCTTGGTTCTTAAAGTAGGGTGTGTTTTTTTGTCTTATGGGTGTGATCTTTAATGGGCTTGCTGTGAGGGGTATTTGATGTCGAACGATTTGTTTTTTTTTGCTGTTGTTGGTGTTTTCCTACCTTTTTATTGTTGTCGTTATTGGTACTTATAGGCTTTCCAAGCGCTTCGATATTCCGTGGTGGCGGGCGGCGTTTTATTGTATTTTTGGTGTTTCCCTCTTTTTGAAGGAAGTGCTGTTTTAAGGCATTTTAGGAGTCGTCCTTTTTTTAGCTCTTTTGGGGATGGAGAGTATGGACATACCATGGGGACTCCTGTCCTTGATGGGGATCGTGTTTGCTGCACTGTTGGAGTGGTTCTTGATTTTGCATATGAGGGGGCGGCGAGATGGGGTGGTGACGCGTTGTTTGTGGTTATTGAAGGGGGGGGTGTTTTGCGCCGTTGTTGGAGCGATCTTTTTTTGTTTCCGTCTGGGAGCAGAGAATCTAGGGTTGAGTTGGCTTTGGTTTGCGAAGGATTGGGTGTTTTTCATCATTTGTGGATTGATCCTTCCTGTTGTTTCTGTGGGAGCAAGGCGTGCGTGTGTGAAGGCGGAGACGTTTTTAAAGAGAGTGGGGTTTATGGGGTATTACAGATAACGTCGAGGGAATGATTGTTCAAAAGAACAGCGATAGCGGTAGGTTTGGGGATCAAACCAAAGCCCTATTTTGCCTTCAAAATCACCAGAACGTTGTTTGGCAATATTCATAATAACGCCAGGGCGTTTGGCTAAATCTGCTTTTTCTTGTGCTAGAGAGGCGGCAAAGATTTTATCTTCCAACGACCGATTGCGCCAAATGGTGATAATGTTAAAGGCATTGGCACCAATTTCTGAGGCGCCTTTAATGTCTTCTGTGCTGGGGATATCTTTATCCAGACCGCCTTTTCGGGCATGGGCTACAAGGTGAATATGTACATTGTTTAAAACAGCCCAATCAACCATTTTATAAACGGCTTGTTCTTGTCTTGCATAATCATCAGAGGCAATGCCAAGCCGCATCAAACTGTCGATGATAAATTGATCGCAGCCATAGCGCGCACGACAATAGTCAAAGACATCAAGCAAGGTGTCAACGCTTGATTTGCCAACATGCTCATAAAGAATAAGCCCATCGTCTAAAAAATGAAGAATCCGTTCAATCGTTTCTTTTGTAGGCTGTTCTAAGCCGCCCGTTTGTTTGGTTAAACGGCGGAGCGATTGTTCTCCTTTCATTTCTAGAGACGCTAAGCAAAGGCGACTCTTTTGTGCAATCCAATGGGGAATACAGTCTGATAATAATTGGCTTTTACCTGCACCACTCGCACCGCTCCAGAGCGTTAATTCTGCTGGGCGGAAATGCAATTT
>NZ_JBHIOZ010000183.1:0-2392 GCF_042195805.1 Bartonella sp. AP57NXGY
GCAGCCTTTGAGCAGATGACCCTTTTGGTCAAAGAAAGTGAAGGCGGTGGTGATTTAGAGCGTGATGATATTCGAGGACTGTTGATTTCAATGATTGATATCATCATCCAATGCAAACGGATTGAAGGAAAATTTAAAGTCACAGAAATTTATTACGATCCCTTCAAACAACGAAACATCTTTGGAGGGGACTAAAGGAAGATCACACCGGCTGCCAAAGGCTCTTTTAAAGAAACGATTGCAAATAAAAGGAAAAATGCGTGAAAACCAAAGAAACAGAAAACAGAGAAAATCTTTTATCGATGACAGAAGAAGAATTGAAAAAACGCCGTGAAGCCGTTGAAGCAGCCATCAGCACCCATGCAATAGAGGGAATAGCGCTTCATTCCAAAACGTTGAAAATTTTAGAAGAATACGCAAAGGGGAATATTTCACTCGAGGAATTTAATACTCTTATGGACAACACGACATTATAAGGAAGCTACAATGCCAAAAGAAAAATTAAAAAAAACAGATGTGACATCCACAGTGCCTTCCCCTGAACATTATATGTATCCTAAAAGCAAAACATTAAAAAATAAATATGGAATAACAAACCTTGACGCTTTTACGGCAAGATGTGCGCATGATTCAGCAAAAGCGATGGTTAATCTGCGTGAAGCCCCCTTACCAGAAAAGTTTGATAGCTCCTATCTATGCCTTATTCATCAATGTCTATTTGAAAATACCTTTGAATGGGCTGGACAAACCCGCAATGTTCCCTTTACATTTGAAGATGGTACTACTGCCGTCGCTCCAGTAATGAAAAAAATAACAAATTTTGCAGTCGGTAGCGAATTACAAGAAGGTTTACAAAAATTAGATCAAACGCTTGCCGAAAAAAATAATTTGCAGGATTTATCATGCAAAGAATTTGCTTATGAAGCAGCCAAAATATTTGCCTCTCTCAACTATACACACCCCTTTAGAGAAGGCAACGGACGTACACAACGGATCTTTTTTGAAAATCTTGCCAAAGCCGCAGGGCATCAGCTTGATTTTTCACTGGTTACAAAAGAACGCATGTTGGTTGCTAGTGTTGCAGCAATACAAAATGACAGTCTAGAACCAATGCAACATCTGTTTGACGATATCTCTAATCCCAATAAAATACCTCTTTTAAAGGAATTCATGAGCAACACGAAAGAACTTGGGCGTAGTGTGAATGATCGCCCTGTTATGGTCACAAAGGAAGGTGAAACCTACACGGGCACCTATAGAGGTGCTGGTCTTAACAGCTTTGCCTGCAATGTAAAAGGAGCTTACATTATCGGCAATAAAGAACATCTCACACCAGAACAACTCAAAACATTAAAACCCGGTGATAAATTTACCTTTACCGTTCCCAAAACAAAAGAGCTTGAAAGCATTCTTATTCCAGAAGAGAAATTAGCCCCTTTGACAAAAAATGAAACGGCCCAAATGGTTGCAGAAGATGCCTGTGTCCACGTAAGCCTAAAACAGGTCCAGAAACTGTCAAAAATTGTTTATGGTAATACAAAAACATTAGACAAACAGATGGTAGAAATCATCAAAAATCCAAGCTTAGGCCAACAGCTCGCCAACAAGATTGAAAGGGCACCGAGCTCTGTTTCTCGTCTTGCAGGTTTCAGTTTATGTGGACTACAAAATCAGGCACGTGCAAACGCTAAAAATCATATTGGTATGCTCTGTACTGCCGTTGCAAATTTCGCGTATGCTGTAAAATATGCTGAAAAGGAAATCACGCAAGAACATGCAACAGAACAAAGTCGCCTTGCAAAAACAATAGAAATGCCAAGTCAAAGCTTGCAAGATCTCCTCGCCTTGCCAAAAGAATTACAGCAAGAAGCTTTAGCAAAAAATTCTTTATGTCAAAAAGAGCTCAGCAACTTTGTAAAAAAGATCAACACCCGTCTTTCACCAAATGAACATAAAGCAGTTCAAAATAATGATTATGAAACACTGGCTCAAAGCATTGGTGTATCAGAAAATAAAGCCAAACAAATTACACAAATTATTAAGCAAACCAAAGAAGTACATCAGCAAGCACAAATATGCACAATGCGCCATTCCAAAGCATTCGCTATGGCCTGCTAAGAATGGATAAAACCTTCCTCCTTGATGAGAAAGGCTCATAAACGAAAACTGTTTGGCGTTATCTGCACCTTTGCAAAAAGAGATGAGAGTTAATATCACGTACCTGAAAAAGAGCATTTCGCAACATATTCTGATAGAATTGAGAGTAAAATACAATGAAATATACCAAAACACAAATGGTACTTATTTTAACACCAATCGCTTTAGGTGCTTTAACGATATTCCTTGTCCCTCATTTTTTACTGTTAATAACAAATGGACTAAAGAGCGATCA
>NZ_JBHIOZ010000184.1:0-2381 GCF_042195805.1 Bartonella sp. AP57NXGY
TGAATTTGAGATTGTGTCACTTGATAATATTGACGCATATCGCCCAGTGCTGGTAAAAAAATATCGGTAGAAATCAAACCTCCTGTTGATAAACATACGATAAGTATAATGAATGGTAATGTATATTTATGTTTCATCAGGAAAGTCACATTTCTTAAATTTAAAAATATTTAAATTTTACGTTTATAGAAAAATAATAATTTATATTTATAAATATAAAGCTATTTTAACTTTATCCACAGGGAATAAAATAATCAATTTTCTTTATTCTTTTACTTTATTCGAGAATAATTCAGCTTGTTGATACATAAATCCAGTGTATGATCCGCACGCACACACTCAACACGTAAATAAACACTTAGTGCTTCACTTTATAATTAATTTTAAAGCATAGCAAATCGCAATTTTAAAACTATACGCAAAAGAAGCTAAAAGATCAAAACTCTCCTTCAGAGATATATTTCCCAATCCGAAATAGCGCATTTTGTTGTATTCATGTTGCCCTATCTTCATCAGCTTTTTTTCATTGATATCATCAACAAAAACGCTCCCAAACACTATCCCTCTCCATGATAACAACATCACTTTCCCGACAACATCTTTTATCAGAAGTGGTTTACAACGCTCAAAGAAAAAAGAAGCCACAAACTCCCTTTCCTCAAAACTCCCCACGCAAATATTATTGTAACAATACAGCATATAATAATGGCTCATGGAGAAGTCTTTATCAACACAAATAATTGAGCAAATAAACTTAATAGCCCACTAATATCATAAAGCAAATTGTGCTTCTATCTCGCTCTAAAATCTAAATTCATCTTGTCCATTTTGTTAGAATTTCATTCTACATAGCAAGCACAAAGTTTATTGCCTAAGCTATTGACAAACATGATATAATAAAAATTTGACGAATCATTCTGCATCTAATGTAGAAAGCAAGGAGAAGCTATTAATGAATATAACAGAACGAGCCACGTACCAATTACTTGGACCTATTAAAGTGGAAGGAAAGACATACACAGAAATCACCTTACGCCGCCCGAAATTTAAAGACTTAAAAGCAATACAGAGCAAAGAAGGTGACGAGCAATCAATTGAAATGATCGCATGTCTTTCAGGGTGGTCCTATAATGCCATCAGTAAACTTGGTGTTCGTGATTTTTTAAACATTAAAGACATTTACGGGCCTTTAATAAAAAAAGTATTAAAAAACTTGATAAAATGAATACAATCATAAAAATCCCATCCCTAAAAATCCTATCCTTAGAAACTCAATTTTCTAAACATCTCAAAAACTTTATAAACAAAGTAAATGCACCCATAAAAAGCATAATGGATGAATGTATTTTAATCGACAGTAAACCCGAAAAACGCACAAGTAACCTTTATACAAATACATTTGAAACAGAATCCATGACAACTGCAAATGCAAAAGTGAAAACCTGTAGCACCTATGAACCGATTACAGTTCATAATCCCTACGTCATAAAGGTGGAACGCATGACCTTTACAAAATGCACTTTCTTAATACAAGATGGTCCATCGAACCAAATTTATCTCTCAAATCAAAGTGCTCTTACATCGTATAAAAAAACTGCGGGCGAAACTAAAAAACAACCTTTGGAGAGAATCTCGAAACTTTTGGACATTGTCTCAAAACTTTTCAACTTTCCTCTCTGGTTTTGGGAGTTTTTACTCAAAGAACTTAGAAAAGTTTTCTAGCATTGTTTTGATATAGAGCAATAAGAGAAGGAAAAACAGCTTAGAACACTAATGTTTCTTCCTTCTCTTTTATCTCTCATAGCTTTTTGAATTGAATACTTTTGATATTTATTTTGAATAATTGAAGCATTCTTTTAATTATAAGTACAATATAAAAAACTAAAATTTTAGAAGACGCGCTGTTTTTACAAAAAAATGAATAATAAAATAAAGACTCCAGAATTTTACTTTTTACCTTCAAACATAATCAATGATGGAAAAGCGTTTACAAAGTTTTCCTCAAGCAGTATCTGGGACATTACTTGAAAGAAAAGCATTAAGAGAGCTTACTTTTAAGCTAAGGAGGAAAGATTAAACTTCACAACGACATTCAATCTTTTAAACATTGCAGTACAGAACGGGAAAAGAGAGCCATACCCCCATAGACCGTTTACCCCCCATCAACTAAAATTCTCGATAAACTGGTATTATCAGTTCTAGACTGGAGTCATGTAAGAAGAATTTTAAGTAATGATCACCGTCTTGTTTTCGATGTTTTCTGTCCTTTTTGGCGCATATCTATTCACTTTTGGAACATAATTTGCAAAAAGGCATTGTATCTCCAGCATATTCAAGGAGATAAAACATGGAAACTCGCATTCCTGAAAACACACCATTTG
>NZ_JBHIOZ010000185.1:0-2373 GCF_042195805.1 Bartonella sp. AP57NXGY
CCTAGTGAAAATTTAGCCGAGGTGATTTTGGCAGGCGATGCCAGTGTACGCATCATAACAGCTTTATTCTCTATTGTACTTTTATATGCAGGAAAATTTTTTTCATTTTCTATATTATACGTCCTGTGTGTATTTATAGGCTTTTGCGCACCTTTATTTATTTTACAGGGGCTATCCATTTACCTAAAAGGCCTTAGCCATAAAAAAGCGTTGCATGAATGATATTCAATTATTACGCCAACCTTTATTCTGATTATAGTAATAGATAAATATTCATGATATTAATTTTAAATGAGCACATTGCACAAGAAAAACTGAAGTTTTTGTTACCTCTGGTGTAGATAAAACGAATTTAGCCCGTTAATAAACGAAATTGCAAATAGCTCTATGATCACCATTGATTCTAAAGCTTTAAGTTGGTGATAATGGTAAAAATCATTCAATAATATTCGAAAAAATATTTTATGCTGCATCAGATAATCTAAAGAGGGAAAGGAGATAAAAATTATAAAACTTATGGAAATCCAACACAAATTTTTAGGGACACATAATGACAAACAAAAGCTATGCTTGAATGATCTCTTGGCTTCATCGGTTGAGTGACGGTGCATTTCTCCATTATGGTCGATTGATAGAGTTTTCCTGTTAAGTTTGAGCATACTGAACGTAACCACATGGTCAAGATTCCTCCTTCCAATGTGGCCAACTTTGATCATAAAGTAGATTCTCACCTGATGAAAATTGATTGCAGAAATGCAGCTTCGTGAATAAACAAGAAAAAAAAGTAAACATACGACCCATCAACTATTGGACAAGACATTGATTTATAATGATAATATATCGTTATTCATATTGAATTAAAGACCCGAATATCGTAAGATTTCCTCATTTCAAATCTATGTATGTTGAATCAATTAAAATCACTTGTTTACACACCACAAGCAAGACTAGCATGTAGGTAAAAAACTATTAAGAAAAGACTAAAAATACCTCTCATGAATCGTCTTAAGTACTAAGGGCTGTCGCAACATCCACGAGCTGGCAAAATGTGTGATGGTGCCGGCTTGCTCTTTCATAAACTTAAAGATGGCACTGCTCAATAGCTTTATCGTTATACCATTCACGGACATCGCCGTAAAATGGGCCTGGGTGCTCTTTGAGAGATGTTTCTTTTAAAAAACCGTGAATTGGCAAACCAATGGCGTTCTGTTTTACGTGAGGGGTGTTCCCTCATTCAAGAACGCAATAAAAAAAAGCATGAATCAATGCATAATCTTCATTATTTAAAATATATTACTTGAGATCTTTAAAAGTCGTAAAGCAGAATTAAAAGGAGATGGGAAGTGTTTTCTATCCTTAAAACTTCATATTCTCTCTAAATTAGGCTATCTGCTCGTTTTAGAAATTACCCAAAGAGATATATAACACATTTGCTCCTATTTGGCATACAAAATCTGAAACAGCAGAGAAAGCACTCATCCGCCTTAATCCTTGTCTAAAACATGCTGCGGCATTAGATGTAGATGTTTATTTACAAGCAATAACAAAAGCGCAGACTTTGTTAGGGAAACAACGCCATAAAACACAAAACTTTCCAGAAATGGATTGGAGAGCCATCAGTCAAAGCTCCTTGTGCTCATTTTTGGAGATCGCACTCAAAAACAGTATCAGACAATGGTTACCAACTGGTTAAAAACGGTGTTCTCGCAATTCGTAAAACCAAATGATAAATATCACTGCCCTACATCAGCCGCTATAAAATACAAACAATTTAAAATTGAATTTACAGCAGAAAAAATGCTGTTTGTGTCCTGTAGAAATGCCAAAAACAGCGAAAACCGGAACACTTAAAGATGAAAATCTGAAAAAACAACTCTGTAGGTAGCCTTACAAGCACTGGACAAGATCAATGTCCCCATGGGAGAAATACAATAAAAAACAAAATTTGACTAACAAGTCCAAACAAACTTTCAATCTCTCGGAAGATCCAATTTCCTTGTCTCAAAAAATATTATAAACCCTTCTTTACCCTTCACGCAGTTGTAGAGCCCGCTCGTTAACAATGCTATACTATTAGATAGACACGAACTGCCCTGTTCACAAGCGATTGATGTTTCTTGTCTAAAGATTCCGCACTTCCTGTTTCCAAGTACAAATCTTTTCAGAAAAGAAGCAATAAAAGAAAAATTAAAGAGTTTTTATAGAGATCCGATCAACAAAAAATATCAAAAAATTTCGTACATTCTAGGATTTAAAGGTTATGTGATAAAATCTATATAAAGGTTTGTTTATCATCAATGGCGGAGAGAGAGGGATTCGAACCCTCGATATGGTTTCCCATATACACGCGTTCCAGGCGTGCGCCTTCAACCA
>NZ_JBHIOZ010000186.1:0-2354 GCF_042195805.1 Bartonella sp. AP57NXGY
ATTGCCGGACAATTGCGCGGTTCTCCAAAAATAACGCGCGCTATGACAAAGATCTTTCAACTCGAATCCTATGACGACGCAGAACTCGATAGAAAAAGGACGGCGGCTCTTTTCGCGGCGTTTGTCAAGGACAATTCACCAAACGTCGAAAAATTATCCGATAATCGTGATAAAAACAACGTTGAAGAAGAATACAAAGCACCTGTCATTGCGCCCGGTGCATCTCTTTATTTAGGAGAGAATAAAGAAGTTACATTCTCAAATCCTGTTGAGGTTGGTGGCTCTTATGAGGCTTTTCAATTTCGCAATATCTTGAAAATTTGTGCAGCACTTAATATGCCTTATGCCGTTGTGACTGGAGACGTTACGCGGGGGAATTTTTCAAATGTACGCACCTCCATCATTCAGTTTAGACGGCACGTCAAACAATGGCGTGAACATATTATTGCCTTTCAGTTTAACCGCATTGTTTGGGAGCGTTTTGTTGAAATGGCAGTGCTTGCTGGATGCGTCAATTTGCCAGGGTGGGAAGAAAATTCCTTGCCATGGCTTCAATGTGAAAGCTTTGCACCCCCGCTTGAAATGATTGATCCAAACAAGGATATCTCAGCGGAAAAAGAAGAAATTCGTGCAGGCTTGAAAACACGACGCATGGCACTTGCCGAGCGTGGCTTTGATATCGACAGCATTCATGCCGAACTGCAAGAAGAGCACACAGACGCTCGTGCGCGCGGCTTATCTTTTGACACGGATATGGCAGCGACCTCTGATAGCAATCAAGTAATTGATACCGCAGATTCAGAACCTTCTGAAACTTATGAAAGTAACCAAGGCAGTGAGGCACATAAAAATGGTGAATAATCTTGATATGCCGTTTTTGGCATCACGGCTTTTTGGGGTTCCTCATATGCTTGCCTCGACAAAGCTTGATATCATTTTGAATGCTCTTGCACCACGCCTTTTTGAGGGAGAAAAGTTTCCCATTGAAGCTTATTCGCAAGAGAATACAGAAGCTTTAAGACCCCCTGAAACTTATGTAGTACAAAACAATGTTGCCATAATACCGGTTCATGGCACGCTTGTGCGCCGTGGTGCATGGCTTGGGGCTTTATCGGGGCTAACCTCTTATGAAGGTTTAAGCGCTTCTTTTCGTGAAGCCATTGCACAACCTGATGTTCGCGCTGTTTTACTTGATATTGATAGCGGCGGTGGAGAAGCCGGTGGTGTGTTTGATTTGGTTGAAGAGTTTCAAACACTCTCAAAACAATACGACAAGCCCATTTGGGCACATGCCAATGAGTTTGCTTGTTCTGCAGCTTATGCCATTGCTTGTGCGGCTTCTCAAATATGGGTAGCTCGCACAGGGGTTGTGGGCTCGATTGGGGTTGTTTGTGCCCATCTTGACCAATCTCGTGCGGATGAAAAACACGGGCATAAATGGACCTTTGTCTTTGAAGGTGATCACAAAACCCATGGCAACCCTCATGAACCCTTGAGCGATACAGCACAGATAAAAATGCAAGCCGATTGCGCCCTGCTCTACGAGATGTTTGTCGATTTGGTGGCGCAAAACAGACGCTTAAATGCTGCTGCAATTCGTGACACAAAAGCAGAAACTTTTATAGGCACCCAAGCGATCACGCTTGGATTAGCAGATGCGCAGGGCACCCTTGCGCAAGCTTTGGAAGCCTTAACGGATTCCATATCACAAAACCCAACATCAACAGAAAAAGAAGGACAAAACACATGGCACGCACACAATACCGCGCTGAAGAAGATGATGACGAAAAGATCGTCGACATCATCAATGACGAGGAAGAGGACGAAGACGATAGTGACATCGACAAAAACGCCGAAATCTTTGACGATGAAGAAGAAAACGAAGATGAAGATGAAGACAATGAGGACAAGCAGGAAAACATAAAAGCTGCTCTTGAAAAAGAAAGAAAGCGCGCAAAAGCACTAACAACCCTTGAAAGGCAAGCAAAGCACTTAGGCGTTTCTTTTGACGCAGCAAAAGCTATTCAAAACGGTATGAGTGTCGAGAAAGCACGCCAGTGTGTGTTGACGGCTGCTAGCTCTCAAAGCGCGTCTTTAAAAGTCTCGCCTTATACCCCTCATAGTGATGGGACGAGCAAGGCAAAGATTTATGCAAAATGGGAAGCAGCTTGGAGGGCAGTGAAATGACGAATATTATTTATGACGACGTACGCAATGGCGCTTATCTTGGACCCTACGACCCCGATATGTCAAATGAAGAAGTGCTGTTTGCATCAGGAGCATTCATTGAAGCTGGAACTGTCATGGGGAAAATTACAGCATCACAAAAATATACCCCCCTTAATCCAGCAGCA
>NZ_JBHIOZ010000187.1:0-2354 GCF_042195805.1 Bartonella sp. AP57NXGY
AAGGAGGATGCGCCATGTTTAACATAATAATCTCTTTTATTCCGTGGAGTATTTACTCCTGGGTTATCAATGGAAACTTTTTAACTCTGGTCGAACGCTCTCTCATCTTAACTGTGATTTTATTGTTCATTATTGCTGTGAATATTAAAATTGTCCGGCAGGGAGAACCCGTGATGATTACTAACATTCTGACAGTTATTGTCCTGTTTGTTAATTATTTCGCTGGATGGTCTACACTTTTACTGAACTACCCCACAGTTTTTTGCTATCTGTCACTTGCTCTGGTTTCATTGATTAGCTTGCTGGTAAAGAAACCCTTTACCATTTTTTATGCCAGTGCTGGTGTTTCTGAAGAAAAACGCAAACATATCCTATTTTATCTCATCAATAAATATATTACATGGATTTGGGTAATCATCTTTTTTGCCAATGGTCTTCTAGTGGCTTTTTTTACATGGACCCCCCAGATTTGGTTAATCACTATGGGTTTAATTTGTACTGGTATTCTTTTTTCTAAATATCTTCCTAACATCATGCAATATTTTTATCGCATCAAACATCATGGAGCATAATATGTCATTGTTTAACATTCTGACCGGAACCCCTTTATGGGCTTGGATTTTGCTTATTTTTCTCATCGCGAGGGGAATAATCGCATTGAAAGATAGGGAAACGAAGGTTTACCGCCTTTTTCTCTTGCCGTTAGTCTTTCTTTTTTTGGGCGCAAGCGATGTGATTAACCAGCTGGCTTTCCCACGCTGGGGAGCAATCGCAATGTTGGCAGGGCTGATGATCGGCTTTGGCGTTGGCTGGTTGCTCTGGCGTGCTACTGCGCGTTTAAAAATCAAAGAGGGAACGGATTTCATTATTCTGCCTGGTACGCCGTTGACGCTGATATTTATTCTTATCGCTTTTGTCATCAAATTCACATTGATTGTTTTTCTCAATATTGAACCTGATTTGAAATATGCATTTGATTTTAATCTTCTTTTTGGTCTTTTAAGTGGGTTCACTGATGGTGTGTTTTGGGGCGGCACATTAAATTTATATATAGCATTTCGAAAGAATCCAAATTAATCCCTATACCATTAGCTGTGGGTGCTTCCCATTAGAACTATCTCAATAGAAGCTTATTCCTAACAACAACGCTGCATACAAATGCAGCGTTGCCTCGTAGTTTCAGATTTTTTTATCCCAGCGCGTGAATAGGAGAGGGAAGTGATATATCTGACTATGCCCCCTTGGGGGAAGAGCGAGCCTAAAGGTTTAGAATGCTATGAGTTTGAGCTAGCTGGACTTTGAGCAGATGGTTTATCGCTTATGGGAAATCATTTTGTTTTACGATTCAAAAAGAGGATAGTGATGGTCTCATTGGCGTAGGTGGGCAAGAAAACTGTTAGCTTGGCAATGCCGTCAACAATTTATAGAACTATGTTGTGGAACCCCTACGCAAAGCCGTTGCTATGATGGCATGATGCTTTTGTCAAGCATTATGATATGGGGAGGAACCGGTGTTTAAGGGTGCAACTGCGGTCACTATACGATCCAGTAGCATTACGTTTTTACGTTTGAGTATTTAGGAGCGGTAGACTCTGTACAGGCTATGCGTGCAATATGTGAAGCACGCTTGTGGGAATCAGTGTGCCATTATTGCGTTGTGCATGCAACCCTCTAGCTAGTACTTCATTGGTAAGGTTGTTTTTTGAAGCTGATTAATTATCTGGGTGTTTTTTAAGAGAACGTTAGCACTGATGTATCGCGTGCCGTACCAAGAAATCTTCCAAAAAAAAATTATTAAAAATACTAAAAATATATGTGCAAGATGAACAAATGCTTGCTGAGGATATTGTATCAACGACTGTAGCTGCTTAAGGGCACATAATCTTGGGGGGCATAATGTTGTACAAAAAATCATGAAGTCCAAAAAACTCGTAAAGGTGCATTGCACTTCTCCTTTGAGAATTTGGCATCTCCTCTTAGCTTAATACGTTCTCATTATGATATAAACCCCTTGGTTCTCCTGAACATCCGCTTGTCATGCGTTTTTCTGCTGATGTTCAAGAGATCTTTCGTGAGTGGATGCAAAAGATTTTTAAAAAAGCTAAAGAGAATAACCTTTTTGAAAGCTTACAATCGCATCTTTTAAAAATGCCAAAGACCATAGCAAGCCTTGCGTTGATTTTTGAACTTCTTGATAGTGGTCGTTTTGAAATTGGACTCTATGCCATTACAACAGCCTTGCGTTGGGAAGAATATCTGATAAGCCATGTCAAAAGACTTTATGCGGCGAATGATACATTAACAGCAGAGCGTGCAAAATTAATTGTAGAGCGCTGTGATCTTTTACCCAATGT
>NZ_JBHIOZ010000188.1:0-2345 GCF_042195805.1 Bartonella sp. AP57NXGY
GCTTGTGTACTTTGTGCACCGTGTCCAGACATATTCTGTCCACCATGAGAACGAGAAGCATGTGGATTAGTACCATTCGGATGAGCACCAGAGCTATGCCCACCTGCATGAGGTGCACCATGTGCATTAGCATTTCCACTACTATGGGAAGAACTATGATGACCTCCCTGTTGGGCTCCGTTTATTCCATTAGAAACTTTTGTCTCTGAACCATTGGATGATCCTGATCTCGCGAGTACAAGTGATGAACTCGGTACTGTTTTTTCTGCTGCTGATGGTTGTGATACAGGTTGTACCAGTGTAGGTGCTTTTACTGCTGGCTGACTTGCGCCTGATACTGTTGATGAGGTAGAAGACGCGGTTTTTATAGCAACTGGTTTTTCAGACACTGTTCCTTCACTTGCCCTTCCCCCTGATAACTGACCTCCTATAGCTGATCTTGCCAATGAGAGCGATGCTGACCGCTCTGGTGTTCTACCCCCTGCGTCGGGGGAGGAAGATTTAGATGCAACTGGCTGTGATCGACTTACCACACCTACCGATGTCCCTCCTGTATTTGATCTTCCCAATGAAGACGATGGCAATTGCACTAATCTAACCGTCTGTCTAGAGGAGGCTGATTGTGCTACTGGCGATGCAGCTGGTGTTTGTGATGATATTGTTGAAACTCCTGGATTTTTTACCTCCACAGCCACTGTTTGTGTTGCATTAACATTGCTAGAATCTCCAGTTGTTGCTGCTTGATTTGATTGTGCTGCTCCTGCTCGTGACGGTTGAATTGCAGTTACTGGTTTAGCTGGTGCTTGACTGGATCGCGTTCCAGCAGATTTTTCTGAAGCGGATACTGCTGTTAGAGTCCCTCCTGTTGTAGCTCCTGCACCTGCAGTTCCTGAGGCAATTCTTTGTGTTTCTTCTGATGTTGCTGCTTGTGGTGCTTGAGGTGTTTGTAGGCTTGCGGATCTGCGGGATCTTACGACTGCATTTTCTACTGTAGCGTTATCAGCTGCACCTATGGTAATGGTCTTTGTGTGTTTTTTTCCAGATACCATTAAATCCGTATCGATACCAAAAATAAAGTTGTCACCGAGATCAATATTAGAACCTGCATAAAAACCACCTGCAAAACCTGAAAGTTTAGGAGAGAACTCTTTATCCAGTGGTAAACTCTTTTCTTGACCAACAAGAGCCATATCAGCTTTGCTCGAAAAACCACCAGCTTGGACACCTAAATAAAGACCTGTCCATGAAAAAGTAGGTGCAACAATGGTAGAAGCAGTCGATGATGCTGGCTGATGAGGAATCATAACATCAGCAGCTAGTGCTGTAGACGCTGAAATTAAAGAAAAAATAGACGCTGTTATTAAACGTTTTGTATTCATAAAATCTCTCCAAATATCCAAAATGAAATTCATATAGAGCATCTTTTCTGAAATATCTGTAGCAAAAATGACACACTCACAAAAAAATAAAGAATTTTTGCAAATAAGGCTTCTTAAACTTTTAATTCTGCATTCAATAAGAATTTGTAAACTAAATCACACTAAAATTATGTGTATTAAAGTTGGATTCATTTTCATTAAAGTTTCGCATAACTGTTAATGATAATATTCTTTATAAATTTCTTTTACCAAAATCTAAATAACAGTATTTTGCATACAATAAACTATTATCTGTTATTGCAAAATCAATACCAGCGCAAACAGTGAAATCAAATATTGCCTTTTTTAAAACCAAGCGCCATCAAAGTTTCATCTATTTACCAGCATGATCTACTTTTAGTACTTTAGCAATAGTATTTTGTATCTAAAATTCAGAAAAACAAAGAAATTATTCAAACACTCGCAAAAAAACTTTTAGATTCTTTGCATAAACATCTTCATCCTGCTACATCACATTGATTTATAAAGATAACTTATTGTTTTCATGTTGAATGAAAAAACTAATTCTGTAGGATTCTATCATTTAAAATCTGTTCCATGTTGTATTAATTAAAATCACTTGCTTGCACGTTACAAGCGAAATTTTCGTAAGGACGGACAAGGCTTTCTCTGCTGAAGCAAGACCTAAGGTTTGCATTCAAGTTGTTCTGAATGCTTTTTACAATAAGGGCTATTTAAGCGTCTCTCAATACTTCGCTGAGGCATGACAGCACCAGGACGACATATGGGAAGGTTGTCTGATTTATGATTTTCACACCAATCTTGTATTGTAAAGCTAGGACGAAAACCTGATTGCGCCATACACATTTCAATACTGGCGAATTGATTTAAATCTAGCGCCACAACCTTATTAAGGTCCGGTACTCCACATTCTAAAAGTATTTTATTTCTCCATAATGCTGGAGA
>NZ_JBHIOZ010000189.1:0-2309 GCF_042195805.1 Bartonella sp. AP57NXGY
CAAAAACTTCCTCTCCACACACAGCAATTGAACAACCAAAACCGTCTCACGAACAAAAACCATCTATTAATACAATGGAAAGAGAGCTATTGCTCGTAGCATATCAAGAAGAAATACGATTTTTGAGCGAAAAGGTTTATGGCGACCGACTTATTTTAAATGAAAGAATAGAAGCAATCAAAGAAAACCCCGATATGGGAGAACAGCTCTTATGGGATGTTACAGAACGGCCTAAGTCTATTTCTAAGCTTGCTGGTAGAAAAGTTCTTGGCATAAAAAACCATGCGCGCAGAAAAGCTGAAGAAACTCTTCCCACCCTATGTGCTGCCATTAACGGTTATGTGTATACTTCAAAATATACAAAAAGTGAAAATATTTTACAAGGTTCTCACACGGAACAACAACATCAGCGACAAACACAAGAGGAAGAGCTAACAAATCAACATTTACAAAATCCGCTCAATTCAGAAAAGAAAATAAAGCCTCTCTCAAATGAGGAAATTGCCCGCAGAGTTCAACAAGATCCATCGGTTCAATATGGTCAAAGAGAGATCCAATATTGGTGCCAAATTGTTTATAATGATCCATTTATTTTGCAATATAGAATAGAAGATATGCACAAAATTCCAGAGATGGGAGAAGAGCTTGTATTTCAAATTGAAAAGGATTCTGCATCTGTTGCTCCACTTGCTGGTAAGCAAGTCCTTGGCGTAAAAAATGGAGCACGCAAAGCCGCTGAAGAAAATCTTCCTACTCTTTGTACCGTCATTAAGGAGTATGCTGAAACTGTAAAACAGTTAAGAGAAACCATTGTGCAAAACCATCAGGCAGAACAACAAAAACGTTATCAACCACCTACCGATTTCGATAAAAAATTACAAAAGCAGCAAAGCTTATCGCAGCCCCTGAAGCTGCCTGAACGCTCAACAGCAAAGCGGCATAAAGAGGTTACAGAAACTTCTAGACAAGAAGACCAGCCGCAGGTTCGACCGCGCAGAGCCGAAACATCAAAAGCAATGGCTTTGTCGTGATAAATCTCCTAATTGTTGGCTTTTTATCCAAAACTTTGGTGCAATTATCTTGCCAAGATTGCACCAAAGACGGTGTATGAAATACAGAAATTTTTGAATAAGACACCCCATTATTTTACAGAATTCATTGATAAAATTTCACGATAATACTTCAAAATTATAAACTTTAACTTTGTTCCATGCGAATAAGATCAATTTTTTCAATCATTCAAATAGGCATTCTTCTTTGAAGAAAACGCTATGAAAATAATATAAGGCAAAAAATGTAAACAAAGAAGATTTCAAAAATAATGTTACCATTTGAAAGGAAATATGCATGAAAGAAAACACAGAACATTGTGCCTCCTCTACACAGGAAGAATTGCAAGAACAACACTCTGCAATTAATGCAGCCATTTCAAAGCAAATCAATGAAGAAGCGCAAAATTTTTTCTACCCCAATAGCAAAGTGCTTAAAAATAAATACCGCATCAAAGATAACGAAATATTAAAAGAATGCTGTTCTAATGATGTAAAAAAAGAAATGATAAAACTGCACCAAGAACCTCTACCAGAGCAGTTTAATGCCTCTTATCTAAAATACCTTCATCAACGCCTCTTTTCCCATGCATTTGAATGGGCCGGACAAACACGCGAAAAGCCTTTTACATTTGAAGATGGCACTGTTGCTTCTATGCCCATTTTGAAAAGAAAAGAGTTTACAAAAACTTTTGCGATTGGCAGAAAAATACAGGAGGGACTAGAAAAGTTAGATAAAACGCTTGCTGAAAAGAATAATTTACAAGGCTTAACGCGCGAAGAATTCGTTGAACAAGCAGCTGGTATAATGATAGATTTGCACCACTTGCATCCTTTCAGAGAGGGCAATAGGCGCACAAAGAGACTGTTTGTTGAAAAACTCTCTCAAGCAGCAGGACATGAGCTAGACTTTTCTCTTGTGAGCAAAAAACGTAAAGACTTTGTCCGCGCCGCTGCCATGGAACATGGCAACCCAGAGCCTATGAAGCATCTTCTTGAGGATATCTCAAATCCAGAAAAATTGCTCCTATTACGAGAATTCACCAACTCTATGAGAGAGCTTGGATTGGATGAAAAAAATTATCATCTCGCTGTCGTTGCAAAAGAAGGAGAAACCTATCATGGTACCTATAGAGGCAGTGGACCCAATGGCTTCATGCTTGATGCCAACGGCATTTTCATATTGGGAAATAAAAAAGATCTCACCCCAGAGCAAATACAGACATTAAAAATCGGTGACGCCCTCTCCTTTACAGCACC
>NZ_JBHIOZ010000190.1:0-2306 GCF_042195805.1 Bartonella sp. AP57NXGY
GGGTAGGCAGGGTTGCCAATGGTTTCAACAGCATAACGATTGGCATCATTAACAATGCCACTCTTTTTATCAGTCTTTACGCATTGACGCCCCATAACCCATTCAAGAGCGGGCTTGCCATTGACGATATACTGATAAGCTTCAAGAGGGATATCTGTTATGGTAATATTGCTATTATAAATAACAGTGTTTTTATCTTTCTCTTTATCTGCTTTTGCGAATTTCATTTCAGTCACGTAATAGAATTTTTCGGGATTAGAGATCTCTGTCTGTTTTGGATTACCCTTTTTAAAGGTCACTGGATAAGGTTCTACATCTTCATAATTCACATGCAAATGACCTAGTTCACGTCCTGCTGTTACAAATTTCCAAAAGTCATCAGCACTCTTTACACAAGGAATGCGAGGTAATTCTTTGCATAAATTATCAGCATAACGAGAGCGATAATCTTCCGAATGAAGCAAACCGTAAACGTAATAGAATAGATCATCTTTAGTGATTTTTTCATTAGGATAAGCGGCTTTAAAATGTGCTAGCTCCTCATCAGTAATGGCATCACGTCTCTGTAAACCAGATGTTGTGTTTTTCTCTGTAGAATTTGCAAATAAATGGGATTGTTTTTCACTTTTATTTTTTGAAACTAGAGTGTCTTCGTAAATATAGCGTGGAAAGCATTGACCATTATGCACAACATGAAGATCAAGTATAGACTTAGCTATCAAAACAGAAAAACCTGATTGAGTTCCCATGCCTGAAATTTGTATTACCTTATTTTCAACCGCTCGTCCTATCGGAAATATATGCGGCATTTTATAAACCATTTCATTAAAGCTGCGATTATAATAAAGCCATTGTTGTGCAAATGGACGATAAAGACTTTGCATGAGATAAGATTCTTCAAATTTGAAGCTCTTTCCTTTTGCCAATTCTTGTTTAAGAGCGCGACTCCAACTTATTTTTCTTTCATCAGCATTAACAAAATTGTCTACAGTTTTAGTACGTGTTTTACCGTCATTATGTGTATAAGCACCATTAAAATGCTCCACTTCACTATTGTAAAAAGCAATCATATTACTCATATTCTTCGCGAGAGTTTCACGACTTGAATTGTATGCCCAAGCATCCCGACTCGTCATAATACCGCGAGAATAAGTTTCAAATAGCTTTTTATCATCCCCTTTTTTAACACCTAGAGCTAGGAATGTCTTGAAACTGTCATCACGTTGATTGATCCAATCACCGTACTTGTCTGGTGTAATTATTTTCCAACCGTTTTCAAGTGTAATACCACCAACACTACCAAGGTATTGAAGCATCTCAAGTTTTTTTTCGGTAGAAAGATTATCTCCAATATCATGATAATAAATTTTACAAGGTCCAATAGCATTCGGATTTTTGATAAATAATGTTACGGCAATACCCGTCATACTACCATTGCCGAAAATATTCTCACCTTCTTGAGCGTTATTTTTATTCATCATATTTTTACGGATATCACCTCGTAAATTAAGTACATAAATACTCGTAAATTCTTTGGCTAAAGATTTTCGTAAACTATCCATTGCTGGCTTTTCTATATAGCTTGAACCAGAAACAAAACCGATTACCCCAGCATTATGAATACGGTCACTCGCCCAACGAATAGCACGTATATAACTGTCATAAAGCGCTCGTATATTACTTGCTTTAGATTGAGCCGCATAAGTTTCACTGATCCGTTTATCTAATATCGGGTAGGGAGTGTTCTTTGCATTATCATTTTCATTTTTTTGTCCTACCGAATAAGGAGGGTTACCAAAGATAACCTCGATATCCAGTTTCTTTTGATGTTCTAAATATTCACTGTTTTCTTTAAATAATTTTTGCAGCAGATTCTTCTCTTCAAGCATCCGAAACGTATCGGTCAAACCAATATGTTTAAAAGGGATATACTCACCTTTCATGATACTATGATAGGTCGATTCAATGTTAATCGCTGCTATGTAATAGGCAAGTAAAACAATTTCATTGGCATGGATATCATGACGGAATTTATATTCCATATCCTCTGGTTTGATGAGATTGGATTGTAATAGCCTTGTGATAAAGGTTCCCGTTCCCGTAAAAGGGTCGAGAATGGAGACTCCTCGTGACCCCAAGCTTTTTCCAAACTCATTACGCAACACATCATCAACAGAATGAATGATAAAGCACAGTTAAGATGAGAGAGCGTTCGACCAGAGTTAAAACGTTTCCATTGATAACCCAGGAGTAAATACTCCACGGAATAAAAGAGATTATTATGTTAAACATGGCGCATCCTCCTT
>NZ_JBHIOZ010000191.1:0-2300 GCF_042195805.1 Bartonella sp. AP57NXGY
CAGCGAATATGAAAGTGATGCTGCGTAAATGACACGCGCGGGCGCGGCGGGGGCGCCCTCCTTTAAACATCTCATTTAAAAATTTAAATCTCTATAAAGGAATTGTGCTCATGCAAAAGAAGTTTGCACTCACAAATGAAACGCGTGTAATTAATAATCATACCCTTTATCGCATTAAAGCATTAAAAGACTTTTCTGATATCAAAGCAGGTACTTTAGGTGGCTTTATTGAAAAGGAAAGCAACCTCTCTCATGATGGGAATTGCTGGGTGTATGATGAGGCTCTTGTGTTTAAAAATGGTCACGTTTATGAAAATGCAAGAGTTTTTGGCAATGCTGTCACTTGTGGTCATATCTATGGTCATGCGCGGGTTTATGACAATGCTATCATTGCTGGCTATGTTTATGATAATGCCCATGTTTATGGCAATGCTGTTATTTCTGATAATTCCCATGTTTATGGTAATGCACATGTGTATGGCAAGGCTATTATTTATGATAATGCCTATGTTTATGACAATGCTAGGGTTTATGAAAATGCTCGTATAGCAAATAACGTACATGTTTATGAAAATGCCAATATTCATGGCATTGCTGTTATTCGTGAAAATGTCGGCGGGTCTACTAAAATAAAAACCTATACTGAACGTCTCTCTCCTTATGGTGAATTAGAGATTGTCTGGGTCTAATTAATAAAGCAGCGGCGGGCGCGGCGGGGGCGCCCCTCTTTCAAATTTTCCCATTCCAAATTTTATCAAATGTTTATCACATTAAATTGTGAGGGTATCTCTATGTGCAAAAAATACGAATTAACCAGTGAAATCAAAAAAATCAAACATGCTCTTACTCGAAATATTATAAACCTTTATCGCATTAAAGCTTTAAAAGATTTTGATGATGTACAGGCGGGGTCTTTAGGCGGCTTTATTGAAAAGGAAGTTAACCTATCCCATGATGGTAATTGCTGGGTGTATGATGAGGCTTGTGTCTATGGTCATGCAAGAGTGTATGAAAATGCAAAAATACGCCATTTTTCTCAAGTCTGTGGTCAAGTTTATGGCAATGCTGAGGTCTATGGAAAAGCTTTTATCTCTCAATATGCTAAAGTTTATGACCATGCTTTTGTCTATAGCAATGCTCATGTTTATGGCAATGTTTATGGGTATGCTCATGTGAATGGTAGTGCCCGCGTTCTTGCTGATGCTCATATTTATGATCATGCGCATGTTTCTTATGATGCTACGGTTTTTAGTTATGCACGCGTTTATGGTCATGCCAAGGTTTCTGGCTCGGCTTGTATTTATAGCCATGCAAAAATTTATAATTATGCTGTTATTAATGGTCGTGCTAAAATTTATGGCAAGGTTTATGGGAATGCTTGTGTGAGTGGCTCTTGTGAGATTTATGGCTCTGTTTTTGGCAATGCTAAAATCTCATATTGTGCAACGATCTGGGGGCGTGTTTATGGCAATGCAAAAATCAATAAAAAAAGCAAAGTAAGGTTGGTTCCAAAAAATTGTGAGGTGTATGAAAGGGATAATGTTGTCAATATAACTGATAAAACAGAATAAAGAACGGCGTGGGGGGCGTGCCTTCTTTATGGTGTATAAACGCATATAAAATGCATTGCTATAAACATATCATAAAAGAGAGAGTAACATAAAAAAAGCCGTGTCAAGTGATATGACGCGGCTTTCAAATAACGATTATAATGATAGAAAAATAATCATCCACAATGGAGTAATGAATGCATATATACAAAACGTATTATATTGCAAGCGCTCTATTGAGATATGAAAACTTATCAAAAGGAATGTAAATGATGCGTATGATCTTTAATCACTCTTTTGAATGGGAGAGCCTATAAATGCTTTTTGTTTCTCTCAAACGTATTAATCATAACGTCTTTATCTTTTAAAGAGATTCATTGAAAACAAAACCCATGATCATGATGCTTCTTTTAAAACGTTTCAATATACTAAGCTCAAAATCGAGCTGAGTGAATTCAAATAACGCATTCTATAAAATCAAAACGCTTGTTAGCTTTAACAAAACTCGTTTTTTACATTTACGAGTATTGGTTTTCAAAACAATCTCTCATAAGACAAATAAATAACCGCTTTTATCAAACGCAAGGCTTTAAAAACTGTTATAAACATCTGTTTCAAACGTTTAAACGTTCATTTAGAAAGGCTTTCATAAGTTTCTTTTAAACAGAACTTCTTTGCAAATTAATCGCTCTATATTTGTGCTCTGTACTTTTAAATGGTAACTTTTAAAACGTTTTTTAGTACCATATC
>NZ_JBHIOZ010000192.1:0-2256 GCF_042195805.1 Bartonella sp. AP57NXGY
CTCTACACGATGCTTATCGTCGACCACGACCGTAATGCATGGGTAAAACCGGAGGTCTATAGCTATCCGCTTTACATCTGTACACGCCCTGAAATGCTGTTTAAAGCAGTGATTGGAGCGAAATAACATGCGGTGGAACGGGCTGCTAAACCAAATGGTTAAAGATGTGCGCAACACTTTTGGGCAGCCCATCATCTACACGCGAAAAGACAACCAGCAATCTTTTCGTATCACAGCGATTTACGGCATTAAACATTCGGAATCGGAAGCCGGTGGCAGAATCTCTACCACAATTGCAAGAAAGGAACTTGATCTTTGTATCAATGATATCGGGGGAATACCACCAAAACCTCAAGATAGTATTGTGGTCCTCTCTCCTGAAAACAACAAAGCCCCCTCTTCTCAGGAGCATTTCATTGTGATAGATGTCCAAGCCTCTGAATCCGGTATGTATAAGCTTATCTTGCGGGAGCTAAAACAATGAAACATCTTTGTCTTGTGTGTTTAAAAGTCAATAAGGCTGCCCAAGAACCCGGATTACTGCTGCAAACCTTGGATTTGGAATAGCACTAAATCGGTAATTCCATGGTGCGCCGGTACGGTGACTGATGTGACATCCTTGGTATGTTATAGTTACTGATGCAATTCTTGCCCAAGTAGTCCTTTCATTATCTTCAGGGCTTTCAAATACAATAGCTTGATTTGTTACTAAAAGACGTCCTAAAATTGGAGTATTTTCGCCAATATCAAAGGTAACGCGTTCTTGAACTCCCAACAGTTTTTCATTTTGTACTAAACGATAATCATATTCACTTGCGTCAAGTTCTTGAAACATTTCACATGCTTCCTCAAAATTAGAGGGAGGAATATCTGATTGCCACAGAGCAACTTCTTGCTCAAAGCTTTTTTCCTTTTTTGTCTCACGATAGGCAATAATAACAAAAATTAAAACAATAAAAATGGGTACTAATAACCATGGCGTAATAGTTACTGTTACCACAATGCCTCCAATCAGTAGAGCACAAAGAAGAACGATCTGTACCCTCTTTTCTAACCGTTTTTTTTCAAGTTCCGGCGACATTTTATTAACAACTGATAAATCAGAAGAAGGATGGATATGCGGGGGAGGCATTAAAACCTGCTCTGAAACTTTTTCTTTAAAACGTTTGTTGCGTTTATCTTGCCAATGAACAAAAATAGACAATGCAATAAATGCAAAGAAAATTAACCTGAACCATCCCCAAAAACCTAGACCATCATTTTCGTCTGACTTTTTATCTTGAACATGGATACTTTGCTTATCAGTATTCTCAGGTAGTGCCTTTGTCACGCTTTCATTTTGAGTAGCAACATCTATTAATAAAGTCGAGGAGGAGGAAAAAATTTCATTATTGTACGCAACTTGATCTGGTTTGATTTTGTGAAAAAAAAACGCACCTAATATTGCAGAGCCGAGAAATAATAAGACTCCAATGCCAAGGGTTTTCAATCCATTTTTGCACCATTTTTTTATACACACTAAAACAAGTCCGACAACCATCACCGGTAACGACAACAAACATACGATCATCGCAATTGTATCAAGTATGTCGAGCATTATTGTCCCCTCCACTATAAATAAAAAACTAAGCTGGAAAATCTAAAGTGAGTCGACAAATAAAGTAAATATGTGCTTATGATTTTTAGAAAAAAGTGATATTATTATAGGAGTATGAATAATCGAAACAGGAACCTAACGAACACCTTAAATACTAAGCAGATAAGCTACCGAGATAGTTTATTTTCGCACATTAAAGACTTTGACTCATTGTATGCTACGTGCATATAGTGATTTTGTGGGGTGTGGTTATGCTATAACACACCTTCATAGGAAAGCATAACGACGGACTTACTACCGTGTTTTTCAGTGCTCGGCACTTTCTAATTAAAGAGTCAATGAAAAACGTCTAAGTAGTAAGGAGTTCACCATGAATACTCTATAGAAATTAAAGAACAAACTATTGGCCAAGTAAACAGTTCAAACTGTTAACGCACGTGAATTATATTGCGTTTTTGGAAATAAAGTCTGAATTTAGAAAACGGTGGAAAAGAAAAAGAATACCACATTACATTAGACATGGCTAAACATCTTTCGATTATAGAGCGTAATGACAAAGGGCATGAGGCACGTCAATACTTTAACAAGTGTTCAAGGCATTGATTTATAATCATAATCTAGCGTTATTCATATTGAATGAGAACCCTGAATAACGTAAG
>NZ_JBHIOZ010000193.1:0-2208 GCF_042195805.1 Bartonella sp. AP57NXGY
AAAAAACCAAAAATGTCTTACCAAATAAAAACAATTACTGAAATTAATAACAACTATCCATTTTCACTTCTTCTTATGAAGTTCGCGGGGAAATGAATATTTGGGGGCTATCATAAGGAGAATACTAGTGTATAAAACATCCCTTTTATCATGCACAGCTGCAGCCGCTATCATCCTGTTCAACATCCAGTTCAGTGCACATGCTGAAACCCTCGTAGTTTCTGAGGGAAAACAACAAGAAGTATCCGATAAAACCTACGAAACTATTCACGCAAAAGACGGTGGCAAAATCATTGGCAAGAATTTAACGATAAACCACCCAGTCCATTACGATGTATACGCTGTAACAGCTGAAGGTGTTAACAGTGTAATTGAATTACAGGATAGTAGAATTATCCCAAAACTTGATTCTGAGATTTTCCGCGGTCTTGAAGCCAAAGACGGAGCTACAATCAAAATGATTGGAGGTTCCATTGCAGCTGCCTCTGTTGGCGCTTCTTTTAATAACACGAATAGCAGCGAAAACATGCTAAAAGACGTGGTGATATCAGACTTAGATAAAGATGGACTGCAATTACTCTCAGGAATAGTTACCAAGGGAAGCACGCTCACCTTAAAAAATGTAACTGTTATGCATGCCTTCTCTGCTCTAAAGGCAGATGATCACTCGACAATAACAATCTCTGGAGGATCATTTGATGGAAAAACTGATGGAATATATGCTTCAAATGGCAGCACGGTTACTATCGACAACAAGACTGATATTACATCATCCAGTGCTTATGGACTCCATGCTGATGGTTCAAAATCCAAGATCACAATGACTGGAGGAACAGTAAGCGGACGGGGTGTAAGCGCATTGTTTGCCGAAAACGGCGGACATATTGATGTCAATGGTATTACTATAACATCGACAGATGGCACCGAAGATGGTGCACGCGCCGATGACTCTGGAAGCATGATTGAATTACATAATACAACGATTAAGGATGTTTCAACAGGGCTTATGGCATACAAAAAAGCTACAATCAAGATGACTGGAGGTTCTATTACGGCTATTGCAATGGGTGCTCTCTTCGGCGACGAAAACAGCGAAGAAAATAAGCTAGAAAATGTGAAAATATCAAGTGGTAAAGACGATGACCAACAACTCTTAGGGGTAATGTCCACCCATAACAACAAACTTACTTTAAAAAATGTAACAGTTACTCAAGCCAATATAGGCATAGCCTCCGCTGTTAATTCTCAAATAAACGTATCAGGGGGAGAATTTAATGTAAAAACCTCAGGGGTATCTGCTGAGAGTGGCGGCACCATTATCATAAAAGACAATGCTAAAATTAACGCATCTGATGGTAGTGGACTCCATGCAAGCGGTCCACAATCCCAAATCACAATGACAGGCGGAACAGTATTTGGAAAACAAGCTGCATTGTATACAGAAAACGGTGGACATATCGATGTCAAGGATATTTCTGCAACAGCACAAATCGGTGGTTTGCAAATCATGTCTCTCTTCTACACAGATCAAAATTATCCGCAAAAACGTCAAAGCAATGAAATCAATGTGACTAATGCAGATATCCACGTAGAAAATGGTGCTGGAATTCTTATCGGAGCTTTCACTGACAACGATATCGAAAACAATGCAGACCTATCAATTGGTACAGCCAATATCAAAAATTCAGAAATCCATGCCGATGTTTTATTAGGAAAAGGCGTTTATTGGAAAGACAAAGAGCTTTGGGACTATGTCGGTGCAAACGCCATCTCCAATGGCACCTTCACCTTAAGCGCTGATCAGTCTACTTTAGAAGGCAGAGCGAATATTGCTAAAGACAGAAATGTACGTTTTGATCTGAAAAACAATACAAAATGGACGTTGAAAATTAGCAAAAACGAAAAAGATGCTGATAGCAATCTCCTTGATATCGCTCAAAGATCTCGTTCTGATGTTTCTGTGCTTAATCTCGATAACAGCTCCATTGTTTTTGAGAAACCAACAGAAGATCATTACCAAACCTTGCATATAGGTTCTGGTAAACCAGACACGCAAGAAGTCTACAATGCAACGGGTGATGCAAAGATTTACTTCAACACGGCTTGGAGTGATGGTGCTGCAATAAATGACCAAAAAACCGATAGGCTTTTGATCAATGGGAACGTCTCAGGCAACACATCAGTTTATGTCACGGGGCGCTTAGAAGA
>NZ_JBHIOZ010000194.1:0-2182 GCF_042195805.1 Bartonella sp. AP57NXGY
GCTTTGGCATTTTGAACAGCCAGCCTTAAACGTGGATTCATGGCTGGATCAGGAGCACCTTGTTTTGCTGCTACGGTAATTTCGCGTGCAAGTTTAGAAAATATTTTCGAGCGCATTGCATCTTGACGCCCTTTACGGTGCATAATATTTTTAAATTGTGAATGGCCTGCCATAGTTTTCCTTCCTATTTGAGGGCTTTCTTTCCAGTTGGATACTCTTTAGAATTTAAGGCGATAAAGCACGCATCCCACCAGAATAAATGTGCCACAGCATGAGGTGAAATAATCGAATAAACCCTTTATAAGAAAATTCATCTTAAAGGTAAAGACACCTTAGTTGAGGATCATTACAAGAGAGATCTCTTGTCGTTGAGCAAAAATAACGCTATAACAGAATGTAATCTCATAGCAAAATGGTTTATTCCATGCCTCGCTTTGTTTTAGGAGTGGTTGGAGAGACCTAAACATATAAAAAAGTTCCAGTGCTCTTGAGTGGGCGGTAACCTGCCTCATAGAAGAGGCGCAGAAGAGGATTTATAAAAATGGCAACGCAACTTTTGATGCCCAAAGCAACAGCTGTTTGGTTGGTTGATAATACAGCTCTTTCTTTTGATCAGATTGCAGAATTTTGTAAATTGCATGTCTTGGAAGTAAAAGCTATTGCCGATGGTGATGCGGCTTATGGTATTAAAGGTTTAGATCCGATTAGTTCTGGGCAATTGACGCGCAGTGAAATTGCACGGGTGGAGGCTGATCAAAACGCACGATTGAAAATTTCTCAATCGAGGGTGCATATTCCTGAAAAAAAACGTAAAGGGGCGCGCTATATCCCTCTTTCTCGACGCCAAGATCGTCCCAATGGTATCCTATGGTTGGTGACGAACCATCCCGAGTTGAAAGATGCACAAATTGCACGGTTGATTGGGACAACAAAAGCGACAATTGAACAAATCCGCCTTAGAACCCATTGGAATAGTGCAAATTTGGTTCCTCTTGATCCTGTAGGGCTTGGTTTGTGTTCGCAAATCGATTTAGATTTTGAGCTCCAGCGTGCGGCGAAAAATCGCCCTGTTGCTGCAGAAGAAGATAGGTCGTTGCTTCCCGCTTCTGTGACGGAAAACGCTGCTCTAGAGGAAAATGAGAGTGAAGAAAATCTGCATAAGACTTTTGACGCTGATAAAGTTTTTGCAAAGCTGAACGCGCTGCAAAAAAATCGTCAAGATCAAGATGATGCATAAAAAGCCATGACGCATAAGGGAAACATTTCTTATGGAAATGTTAGAGGAATGGCCAAAGAGAAGAAAAATTGGCAGAGACTCAAAAGTAAAAATGAGGACGAAAAAACAGAAAAATTTCGTCTTCATTAGGAATTAACGGTTATTCTTAAAAATATTTTTAAGAATTGACCCTTCTTTACGAAATTCAAGGAGAAACGGACTATGCGCTCTACCAAAAAAACCATCTCTCATTCCTTAGCTATCCTCTTTCTTTTCTCACTATGCCTGGGTGGGTGTGGCAAAAAAAATGTTGGTGCACTTAACGGTATGAATGGCGCTTATATGAATGATGCTGGTTTGAATCAGGTGTCACCAGGCTCAGGACAAGAATTTACGGTTAATGTGGGTGATCGCGTGTTTTTTGGTCTCGATTCTTCTTCACTTGATGCTGATGCTGAACGTATTTTAACGCGCCAAGCAGAATGGTTGCTTCATTATCCTTATTATTCTATTATGATCGAAGGTCATGCTGATGAGAGGGGAACACGTGAATATAACTTGGCACTTGGACAGCGCCGTGCTGTTGCTGTGCGAAACTATTTGGTGTCTCTTGGTGTGTCCGCACAACGGATTCAAACAATTTCTTACGGAAAAGAAAGACCTGTAGCAGTATGTGATGATATTTCCTGTTGGAATCAAAATCGACGTGCTGTGACAACGTTGAGTGACATGAATAATCATTAAAAAGAAGATTGTTTGTTTCAACTATTCAATAAGCTCTTAAGGGGAAAAAAGAATGTATCGTAAAATCAATTGGAAAACACTCTTTTATATGGGGGTTTTCATAGCTTGTTCTACTTCACTTGTTCAAAGTGCGGCACGAAAGGCTTCCGAATATCCTGCACATGATACGGATAAAGTTGATGCAGTTGATAAGGCAACTGATGACGTGAAGAAAGCACCTGA
>NZ_JBHIOZ010000195.1:0-2178 GCF_042195805.1 Bartonella sp. AP57NXGY
TCTGCTAAGTGGAGAGCAAATGTAACTTGTGCTGTTTCATCGGCAAAGCTGCTAAAGCCCAAAACAAGGAAAAGCCCCATTTGGGTAAAAATCATGGATTTTTTCTTTGTCACAATGCTCCCCAACATGCTAAAGCTTTTACAGCTTTTAAAATTTCCTTCTGTGCTGTGTCATGTGGTTTATCATTTAATTTTGCTAGATCTAATTTTTTTCCTGATGAAAGTTGAGAAAGGAAATGTTCTAGATGAGAGCTATACTCAAAACTGGCGCAATGCCCATTTGCTGCGATGAGCAGTTCTTTTGTTTCAGTTAAGGGCACCCATTGCAGGGTTGCAGGTGGGCGAAGAGTGATTTCATTTTCAATTTCGGAGACGTCAACAAGGGGGCGCTTGACACATAAACGTGAACTTGTATCACAAATTAATTGAGAAACCAGCATATGGCGTTTTAAGGTACCATTTGCGATGGCGGAGTTTAGTGCAGAGTGTTGAAAAGCATTATCAGGGTTTAAATTTGCTCTTCCTGATGCGCGGATATCATGTCGCGTTCGATCATCAAGATGGAGTAAATGCGTGACATAATTTTTATGATGTTGTGCATCGTGTGCTGTTTCCCAAAAAGCAATATTGATATTTGCCGCGATATTTTTTCCAGTTTCAGCAACGTGGAAAGCATCATGGGGAAAGTAGGCAACACGGTCTGTACGGTTTTGCAGCGCAATTGCTGTTAATTTATGCGCTTCATATTCAGGATATTTTAGCCCTTGGAGGTCTTCTCGTGTACTGGGCCATGCAAACATTGTTTTGCCATCCTGTAGAGTAAAACCAAAATTATGAGCGTGATCTACATGGATCCCAACATGGGTAGAAGAATACCGGCCAATGAAGCAGTCAATATCTACGCGTCCACCAGGCCTAAAACCTAAAGAATGAGCTAATTGATCTGCAAATTGTTTTGCCACATCCCATAGAACAGGGGTTGCAGCGTATAATCCATAATACATGACCGCCCATTCTTGTCCTTCGGCATATTGGTCAACGCGGGCAGTATATTCTTCTATAGTTCTATCCGTATCTAAAACAAGAAAGTTTGAAAGAGGACGTGGACTCCGCACTCCATTAACCACTGTTACTACTTCGGATTTAGGATTAAGAGCTAAGAGTTTATGAGGATGTAGAGCGTATTGTCTTAAAGCATTCAAAACATCCCTTTCATCGAAAGGGATGTGTGAAATTGATAATTCAGCTGCTTGCTTAGCCCAATTTTTTTGAGAAAAGCTCTCTGAAAATAACTGAAACATGCACTTAAATATACTTAATTTTAAAGTTAGATATGTAAATAGATCTGTATCAACAATACATTATTAAACTTCTAACGAACCATTCACATCAAGCTCATTTTGACAAATTTGAATATCGTTACGCTGTGCATACTTAGTAAGCATTGCAGTTGGCACAACTTCGTCAGCAGCCAATTCAATAACATTTTTTACTTTATTAAGTGAAATATTCATATATTTCCCCCCTTATAGTTGATAGAAAAACAATGATGACCAAAATAAAAAAACTACCACTTATTTCCTCTTAATATGGATTTTATTTTTGTCAAATGTTATGTTGATTGCAAAGAGCATTTTAAATAAGAGGGCTGAATTTTAGAGTGATTAAGAAGAATTTACAAAAAAAGCTGCACTATGCGTGCAGCTTTTTATGTATTTGCTTTAAAGGTAGACAGGTAGACGTTTTAAAGCATGAAAGTGTCCTTACGGCTTCTATAACCATAATAGCCAAAAATACTGGAAATAATGGCGCCTACCAGACTTCCTAAAAAGCCCCACCACCCCATATTGGAGGCTGTTTTTGTGGCTTTAGTTGCAGTGTTTTTTGCTCCCTTGATCGTATCCTCAAGATTGTCTGAGAGTGTTTCTGCCCGTTCTTCAAGGACTTTGATGGCTTTTTCGGTCTTTTCTTCTGCGCTTTGATAGAGTTGAACAGCATGGTTGGCTGCTGTTTGTGCATCCGAACGGGACATGCCATCTTTTATGAGCGCGTTGATGATATCACTTCGATCAAATTTTGTCGTGAGATCTTCTACACGATCAGACAGGCGCTCACCAAGATTTTTTAAAGTGGTGCGATAGTAAGAAGGATCATTTTTGAAAGCTGTTATCGCAGAACC
>NZ_JBHIOZ010000196.1:0-2176 GCF_042195805.1 Bartonella sp. AP57NXGY
GGAGGATGCGCCCAAGGCTGCACCTGAGACGCCTTTGGAGGCACCGGAGGATGCCTCTAAGGTTGCGCTCAAGCCTGCGCACAAAAATGAAGAAATGATATCGCCAAAAGAATTGGCTCCAACGGTCCCAAAAGTATCAGCAGAGCAGATTGTTCATCAAGCGCCCAAAATTGTACTTCCAGAAAAATCTCTTCTTCCACAGTTTAAACCAAAGTTTGACGGAGAATTTCCAAAGAAGAATGAGGCTGCATTGAATCAAAAGACGCCAAAGCTTAACAAGAAAAACCAAGAGAAACAGACCATTGAAGATATTTTAGCTCTGGAGGAAAATAATTTGCTCAATCGTGCGCGGTCACAAGGAGGGGGAGCAAAACGTTCTCATACACCAGAAGCTTTGGGTGCAAGAAAAAATATTAATGATACCACAAAAATGGCACAAACATTGGTCAATATTGCGGGGGGATGTATTCAACAGAAGCTTAAACTTGTGGCGCTTGGCGGCGATTTAAAAAATCGTCCGGTCGTGCGGTTGCGATTTTATTTAGACCGTGAAGGGATGGTTGTGGGCGATCCTATCATTGATCCCATAAGCGGCCTTGAGAGTCAACAAGCTATTATGATAAGGCAGGTGTATGCTGCTGTCTTTTCATGCCAACCTTATGCAGATCTCCCACGTGATCAATATGATCTATGGGGGCAAGGTTTTGACTTTAATGTTGATCCCCTCCAAGAAATAAGATGATAAACGAGAAAAAAGCGCTTAACGAAAGGACACATTCCATGATGACTATAACGAGACATAAAGTTTTTGCTTGGTTTATTGTCACTTGTGGGGTGTGGCTTTCAAGTATTTCATCGGGTTATGCGCAATTGAAAGGAACTATTTCGAGCGCTGATTTTAATCCCATTCCCATTGCAATTACAGACTTTATTTCCAATGATTCGATTGGGTTGAAAATATCTGCTGTGGTGACAGCCGATCTCGAACGGTCGGGGCTGTTTTTACCGCTTGATAAAGCAAATTTTTTTGAAAACATTTCTAATCCTAATAAACAACCACATTTTGCTTCTTGGCAGAAAATAAAAGCGCAAGGTTTAGTTACTGGGCAAGTCATGAGAGAAATCGATGGACGTTTGAGGGTCGATTTTCGTTTATGGGATGTGTTTGGACAAAGACAATTGAAAGGACGGCGTTTTTATACTGCGACAGAACGTTGGCGGCGTGTGGCACATATGATCGCAGATGAGATCTATAGTGAGATGACAGGAGAAAGTGGTTATTTTGATACACGAATTGTTTTTATCGATGAAACAGGTCCTCAAAATGCACGCATTAAACGTTTAGCAATGATGGATCAAGATGGAGCAAATTTGATTTATATGTCTGATGGAAGTGAATTGGTGCTTACACCGCGGTTTTCACCAAAAAGACAAGAATTGACCTATATGGCTTACGAGGACAATCAAGTACCTCATGTTTATCTCCAACAAATTGAAATGGGGCAAAGAGAGTTGATCGGAACGTTTAATAACATGACAATTGCTCCGCGTTTTTCTTCTGATGGACAAAAAGTTATCATGAGTTTGTTACAAAATGATGGGAGTGCCAATCTTTACACTATGGATTTACGAACCCGTACGATGACGCGACTTACAACAACTTCTGCTATTGATACTTCTGCTTCTTATTCACCGGATGGAAAACAAATTGTCTTTTCTTCAGATCGTAGTGGAAAGCCGCAAATCTATAAAATGAATGCGGATGGGAGTGATATTCAGCGTATTTCTTCAAACGATGGGAGTTATTCAACACCTATTTGGTCTCCACGGGGTGACTATATCGCCTTTACAAAACAATTAAGCGGACAATTTTCTATCGGTGTTATGCGCCCTGATGGACAAGGAGAACGAATTTTAACCACAGGGTTTCACAATGAAGGACCAACGTGGGCCCCTAATGGTCGTGTGCTGATGTTCTTTCGCAAAAATCCCGGTATGGGACCAAAAATTTATACGATTGATATTACGGGTCGCAATGAACGACAACTTCCTACCCCCAATGATGCTTCAGATCCAGCATGGTCGCCTTTGCTCAATGTACAGTAAAACAAAATGCTTAAAAACAGAATATAGAAGGAATATAGTCTACACAGTCTCAAGTTTAAACAATCTCAAT
>NZ_JBHIOZ010000197.1:0-2156 GCF_042195805.1 Bartonella sp. AP57NXGY
AATAATATAAAATTTGATCTAGCTAAGGATATTGCAGTCAATAAAGTAACTGCAGGAAACAGTACCTTAGATGCAACGGGCTTAGTGATTTCTGGTGGACCGAAAATAACAACGGGTGGTATTGACGCTGGTAGTAAGAAGATAACAGGCATTCAAAATGGCGCACTCACAGCAGAATCGACCGAAGCGGTCAATGGTTCCCAACTTTTGGCAACAAATACTGAAATTAATGAAGTAAGAGACAGTATTCTTGTTAAGCAAGTAGCAGAGATGGCTTTGACGCGCAGTCTCCGTGATGGAGGAACGGGCCTTATCACTATTGGTAAGGGAACAGGTGGTACCGAAATCAGTATTCTAAATAAGGATAATGGAGGGCGGAAACTTTCCGGTCTACTTGGCGGGACAATCAATGAAAATTCAGACGAAGCTGTAAGTGGTTCTCAGCTTCATACCCTAGGGAGCAGTGTTGCATCTTATTTCGGTGGTGGTGCTGACTTTGGAAATGGAAACTCAGTAGGTCCTACTTTTAAGATTAAAACTTTCGATACTGATGGAGAGGAAAAAAGAGAGAGTTATCAGAATGTAGCGGATGCGTTTGAGGGTGTTAATACGGCTCTCACGAATGTTCAGAATAAATTGACTGAACAGGTTAATAATGTGATTACCAAAGTGGAAAGCGAAAGCTTTGTTCAGCAAGATAAGACAACGAGTCGTCTCACTATTGGTGCAAAAGTAGGTGGCGCAGAAATCAATATTGCAAATAAAGACAAAGGGGATCGGACACTTTCAGGTGTTGGTGAAGCAACAAAGGATAATGAAGCAGTTAACAAAGGTCAGCTTGATAAAGGTTTGAAGGATCTTTCTACCAGCCTTCAGTCAGATGACTCGGCTGTTGTTCATTACGATAAAAAAGAGGGTGATAATGGCGGCATTGATTACACGAGTGTGACTTTAGGCAAAGGTAAGGATGCAGGACCAGTTGCACTTCATAATGTTGCCGATGGTCAGATTGCCAAGGGTTCACGTGATGCAATCACGGGTGGTCAGATTAATAAAATAGGTGAGGATGTAGCTAAGTTTTTAGGTGGAGAAGCATCCTTTAAAGATGGAGCTCTTACACAGCCAACGTATAAATTATCTTACATTGCTAAAGATGGAGTTGTAACAGAGAGTGCCTTTAAAGGTGTTGGAACCGCTTTTGCAGGTCTTGATGAGAATATCAAGAATGTGAATGCAAGGATTAAAGAGGTTTCTGAAGGAGTAGCACAGGATTCTTTGTTATGGAGCAAGGAAGCCGATGCCTTTGTAGCGCGTCATGAGAAGAAGCAAGAAGAACAAGGCAGAGCTGTAAGGACACAAGAAAACAGTAGAATTACGTTCCTTGCAAATGGTGAGATTAGCGCTACATCAACGGATGCTGTAACGGGTAGTCAGCTTTATTCGCTGAACGAACAACTTGCAACCTATTTTGGTGGAGGTGCTGGATATGATAAAGAGGGCAAATGGAAAGCACCGGATTTCAAGATCAAGCAGTTTGGTGAGGATGGTACTTCTTTTGACAAGAATTATCAGAATGTAGCAGATGCACTTACAGGTGTTGGAAGTTCTATCACGAATGTTCAGAATAAATTGACTGAACAGGTTAATAATGTGATTACCAAAGTGGAAAGCGAGAGCTTTGTTCAGCAAGACAAAACAACGCATCGTCTCACTATTGGTGCAAAAGTAGGTGGCGCAGAAATCAATATTGCAAATGAAAGCGGTGCGGATCGGATAATTTCTGGTGTTGGGGAAGCAAAGAACAATAATGACGCTGTTAACAAAAGCCAGCTTGATAGCAATATCAAGAATGTCAATGATAATGTAACAAATAAGTTTAGCGAACTTACTAAAAACATAACGAATATTACTCAGCAAGTTAAAGGTGATGCTTTGTTATGGAATGATGAAGCCAATGCCTTTGTAGCACGTCATGAGAAGAAGCAAGAAGAAAAAGGCAAAGCTGTCAGGACACAAGAAAACAGTAGAATTACGTTCCTTGCAAATGGTGAGATTAGCGCTAATTCAACGGATGCTATCACGGGTGGTCAGCTTTATTCGCTGAACGAACAACTTGCAACCTATTTTGGTGGAGGTGCAGGTTATGATGAGCAAGG
>NZ_JBHIOZ010000198.1:0-2137 GCF_042195805.1 Bartonella sp. AP57NXGY
ATCTAAAGAGACGTGTGGCCAATATGGTTGTGGTGGGGAAGATTAGCCATGTCGACCATAAAAACGCACGCTATCGGATAAAAAGTGGCAATCTTGTCAGTGACTGGATTCCAGACACACAAGCCCGCGCCGGTAAAACACGTTCTTATGAAGGACGCGATGTTGGAGAGCAAGTAATTGTTGTTTCATCATCAGGGGATTTATCACAAGGGGTGATTGTTGGTTCACTTCACACCGATGCTAATCAAGCAGCCGATAAGGGCAGCATTCACCGAACGATATACCCTGATGGAACCAGCCTTGAATATGATGATGAACAAAACACTTATGGAATTCACATCAAATCCGGCGGAAAGTTTATCCTGACAATCGCTGATGGTGTGTCACTAAAAGGTGATGGTGGCAAGCTAGAGCTTACCGCACCAGATGGCATAAAGATTGTTTCAGAAAGCGATATAAATTTAAACGCAAAAGGCGGCATCTCTTTGAAGGCAGGTAGTAGCATTTCACTGAATTCGAATGATAGTCTCTCTCTTCATTCTGGAAATAATGTTTCCATTCATTCAAGTGGATTAAGACATAACGACACCAATGTAGGAGAAACCCATGTTCATGGTGGTGTTTCCCCTGGTGGTTCTATGACAGGAGGTCCCAATTGAACAGTGGAATGGACCGCACAACGGGAAAGCCATTAACCGGCATTGATCATTTGCGTCAATCAATCCTTGATATTTTGTTAACGCGGATTGGTTCGCGTGTAATGCGGCGTGATTATGGTTCACGTGTTGCTGAACTCATTGATGCACCGGTTAATAATGCTTTTGCTGTTGCTCTTTATGCCGCTGTTGCTGAGGCTTTAGACAAGTGGGAACCGCGTTTTAAATTGAAAAAAATTGATTTTAAAAGGGGTGAGAATGGACACGTTTCTTTATCCTTTGAAGGCATTTATTTGCCATCCGGCAAGCCCATTACCATGGAAGGATTATTGATAAAATGAATGGAGTGCTTGCAAAACCAGACATCATCACAGAACTTTCTTTTGAAGAAATACGCGCTGCTGCTCTTGCCCATTTAAAAGAGCTTTTGCCTGAATATACCATTCTTGAAAGTGACCCGGCTGTAAAAGTCATAGAGGCTTTTAGCTATCGAGAGTTGCTTTTAAGACAGCGTATTAACGAGGCAGCACGCAACAACATTCTTGATTTTGCAACCGGTGAATCTCTTGACGCTTTGGGAAACTGGCATGGTCTTGCCCGCATGGAGGGTGAAAGTGACGAGAGATATCGTGAACGCATACAGCTTCATGCCCGTGGAGGAAACGGAAGTGGAACAGAACCCTATTACAAACTTATCGCCTTAACAGCCGATAGTCGAGTGAAAGATGCGATTATCTATCGTAAAGGCAAAGACCCAACCATCTATGTTGCTCTTTTTGGTAATAATGAAGAAGGAACGGCATCTGAAGATCTCATACAAACAGTTTCAGAAGCTCTTCACAGAAAAAATATCATCATGACCAATGATACAATCATTGTTCACGCTGCTGTCAAAAAAGTGCTGGATTTAGAAGCAGATGTTTGGCTGTTACCAGAAACATCTTTGAAAATTCTCACAACAATGGAAACAAATTTACGCACGGCTTGGAAACAAGAACAAGCCATTGGTCGTGAATTAAGTTTGTCGTGGTGGATTTCAAAACTAATGATTGCTGGTGTCCAGAAAGTGATTGCCATTACCCCAACACAAGACAGTATGGTTTGTGATGAAGAAATTTTATCGATTGGAAAAATCACCTTAAACTTCAAAGGACGTGCCCGCTAATGGTTGGTTCCCTCCTTCCCACAAACGCGACAGAATTTGAAAAGCGCCTTGCCGATGCTTGCGATTTTCATCAAGATATTGATGGTTCTGTTTTGGGGATTTCACGCGCAAAACTGATCACACGCCCTCCCCGTTTCTTGCCGTGGTTGATTGAAGAATACGGGCTTGGTGAACTGACACCTTATGTTCCAAATCTCTATGATTTGATTGATCAAGGGCTTCAATGGCAGAGGATACGTGGCTCCCTTGCGGCAATAGAGATGGGGCTTGAATGGCTAGGGATTTCGGCACGCTTTCAACCCGCCTGGACGGGGCG
>NZ_JBHIOZ010000199.1:0-2117 GCF_042195805.1 Bartonella sp. AP57NXGY
GAAGCGGAAATCAAACAACAGGCAGTAAAAGAGGTTAAGCCCACCAATCAGAAGGAATTTGTCCCTTATGATGAAGAGGTCACTCTCTATGCTAAAGCGGACAAAACAGTACAAGCTGGTCAAGCAAGTATAGTCGTTGAATTTGTGACTAATCACTGAGAGGTATTTTGATGACACGTCATTATATTCGGGTTAAGACTGGAGGACCGATACCAGTAAAGCGAGATGTTTATCGTCATAAGAGAACACTTTCGCACTTAGTGTCGGTCATTCAAGATGAGATTGATGACATAGCGGATGAGTATGTTCATCAAATCCAAGAAAGCATTTTTGCAGCCATTCGTTTTTGTGAACGGGAGACCTTTTACTTTAACGAAAGCCGTGATGTGGTGTTTGAGACACGGGCGGGACAAGGTGTTTATGATGCAAGCGCTACCCGCCCTATTGAAACAGCTGTTAAAATAAAAAACGTTTATCTAAGCTCTGATCAACATCATAAGTTTGCATTGGAGTGTAAGGACCATGTTTCTTTAGAGCCTTTGTTATCATCAGAGCAGCAAGGAACGCCGGTTTGTTACAGTTATTTTGATAGGAAATTACATCTTTATCCCACGCCGGATAGAGCCTATCAGATTCAACTCATTCTCTCTCCATTGCGTTTATCAGAGATAGAGAGTGTTGATGAGGAGCATCTATGGTTTGTGCACGCGTTTGATTTGATTAAGGCGCGTGCAAAATACGAACTTTACAAGAATATCTTGAAAGACCCCGATTGTGCAACGGCAGCTTACAATGACTTTAACGAACAGTTGCATGAATTGCGTGCAGAGACGTCTCAACGTCATAACGTGACCAGAATAATACCAACGGATTTTTAAGATGGTTTATTTTCCAATCGCTGATTACAGACCAGATGTTTCGGTCGTCAACGGTAGCTTTACGGATACGCTTGTGAATGTTTTACCGGCTGATGGCGGTTACATACCCATGCCTAGTGCAATGGTTGTGTCTCATGCTTTGGAAGAAAAGCCTTTGGGGTGCATAGCGTTTAGAAGTGGCAATGGTGTTAAGATAATTGTAGGAGGCAAACAAAAGCTTTACAGTTATGATAGTCAAACCAAGGGTTGGAAAGACATAAGCCAAAGTGGTGTGACCTATCAAGCAAATGAAGAGAATAAATGGTCGTTTGCTCTTTTTAAAAACATGGTTATTGCGGTGAATAAAAATGATAAGCCGCAAGTTTTCAAGGTCCTTAGTTCTGAACGGTTTGAAGATTTAGAAGGAAATCCACCGAAAGCAGGATTGATCAAAGTTTGGGGACCTTTTGTTTGTTTGATGCAATTGACAGATAATCCCAATCGCATTCATTGGTCAGGTTTGAACGATGTAACTTTATGGGAAATAGGTAAAAAAAAATGTGATCATATAGATTTTCCAGATGGAGAATATGTGCAAGGGGCGACGGAATCCACCAATCCCCTTATTTTTATGCGTTCTGCTATTTACGCTGGTTTATTTACTCCAGGGGCTGAACTTGTATACAGTTTTCAAAAGATACAAGACAAGCGCGGAGCGCGCAGTGCAGCCTCTATAGCATGTCGAGGGAGTGATGCTTTTTTTGCGAGTGATGGTGGTTTTTATCAGATGAGTTTGGATGGTCAACTTTTGCCGATAGGCTTTGAGAAAGTTGATAGAACAGTTTTTAAAACCTTTGATAAGTTTGCTCTTGATGAGATGCAAGGGGTTATAGACCCCGTTGATAACCGGATTTACTGGTCCTTAAAAAGAGGTAATAACGAGCAAACGACCTTTGTCTATGATTGGGGCTTGCAGAAATGGTCGACGCTACAGGGAAAACCTTTCACGTTGTTTCCAGTATTTACGACAGGGTATACTTTAGAACAGTTAGATGAGATATCGATCAATCTTGAGTCCTTGCCGGCTTCTTTAGACAGCCCTCGTTGGCAAAGTGGCGCACCCATGCTTGGTGCTTTTGATGATGAAAATCGGCTTGTTATGTTTACGGGAGCACCGATGGAGGCAACGGTTGTTTCGCAAGAATTGGGAGCACCAGATGGAAGTTTTAACTTTATCACGAAGATGTTTGCTGAAGTTGA
>NZ_JBHIOZ010000200.1:0-2116 GCF_042195805.1 Bartonella sp. AP57NXGY
GTTTCATCAAATTGTTGGGCAATAAAAAAGCTAAGTCCTGCACCGATAGATGTTTGAAGAAAGCCGGATACAGAAGAAGCTGTTCCAGCTATTTCTCCTACAGGTTCAAGAGCGAGTGTATTGAAATTGGCCATAATACCACCGCAGGTAAACATTAATATACAATATAACGTCATATAAAAAGGAAAAGGGATAACACCACCTGCTAAGATGGACCCAATAAACCAAATGCATGAAGTGGCACAAAAGAGCAAAAGCATAGTATGAGCAATACGCCGCATTCCAAGGCGTCCAACGAGTTGAGAGTTAAAGAATGATGATAGAGCTTGAAATGCAGCACCAACTGCAAAAGCAATAGGGAACCAAAGTCCTAGATTATAGATCCCTTCATATGTTTGTTGTGATGTATTAACGGCGGTAAAGATACAGCCTAAAATAATGGAAGTTGCAAGTGTATAGCAAAGTGTTGTACGATTGGTTATTACAATCCATAAGTTGTGTTTAACTGAAGAAAAGGAAAGAGAGCGTTGCGCATAAAGAGTTTCAGGCAAGCGCAGTTGAATCCAAATCATCAGTCCTAAACCAATCATTGCCATGAAAATAAAAATATATTGCCAATGTCCAAGCAGTAAAATGATCTGTCCTGTTGCGGGACCAATCATTGGTGCAACAAGAAAAACCATCATAACAATAGACATAACTTCTGCCATTTTTCGACCACTGTAAAGATCACGTACGACGGAAACTGTAAGAACTCGCATAGCAGCCCCTCCAATTCCTTGCAAGATACGTAAAATAAGTAAGAGAGAAAAATCAGTTACAAAGGCACAGCCAATCGCCGTAAATGAATAAAAAGCAAGCCCGAGAAGAATAAGTTTACGTCGTCCATACCTATCGCTTATTGGACCGAAAAATATTTGAGCAATACCATAGCTAATAAGATAACTCGAAATGATATAATGTTGATCATTTTCATTGAGAACATTTAAGCCGTCTAAAATATCGGGCATAGCTGGCAGCATAATATCAACAGCTATAGCGTTAATAGCCATGAGCGAAGCAATAAGAATAACAAATTCTTTATAGCCAATTTTGTTTCTAATCGCATCTCTATGCGTTTGTTCATCGACTGAATATGACATATGGCATCCTTGAAATAAAAATTTCGTCTGAAAACAGCTCTTTTTAAGAGTCTGAATAAAATGAAAGATACCTATGATTGATTACATGGAATATTTTTTTCTTTCAAAAGTTCCTGTAACTCATTGTTTTGAAACATCTCTTTAACAATATCACAGCCTCCGATAAATTCACCTTTGATATAAAGCTGTGGAATTGTTGGCCAATTTGAGTAATCTTTAATCCCTTGACGCAATTCGTTAGAAGTTAAGATATTAATCCCTTTATAATTCAATCCTAAATAATCAAGAATTTGAACAACTTGTCCTGAAAACCCGCATTGCGGAGCGTCAGGTGTTCCTTTCATGAATAAAATGACGTCGTTTGTTTTAATTTCGTTGTCAATAAAATCATGAACAGTGGTCATTTTTATCCCTCGATATTTCAGATTTTTATCAGTGTGTAATTTATATTCATACTGCTTTTAATCGTATTAAATGTGTGAATGCAAGAAGAAATTTTAGATTATTTTGGGACATTTGTTTGCAACATTAAGGCGTGAAGGTCATTTCCCATATTGCCTTTAAGGGCATCATAGACCATTTTATGTTGTTGAACACGGGTTTTACCACGAAAACTTTCAGAAATAACTTCTGCAGCATAATGTTCCCCATCTCCAGCAAGATCACGAATTCTTACAGTAGCATCAGGAATGCCTTCACGAATAAGCGTTTCAATTGCATGGGCACTCATTGCCATCATTATTCTCCTATGTTGTTCATTTTTTATAAAGGCTGTTTAAGAGAAAAAACAATTTTTATTCTTCACCCATAAATTGTGGAAACCAGTTTTCATAGGCTTTTGTGAGTTTGTCTACTGAAAGTGTTAATATCCCATCTATATTAAGAGAAGTACCCTCGACTTGACCTAGCTCTGTTAAAGAAACTGTATTGATTTGTGCACGCTCTTTAAGACTATTAAGAGAGTGAGGTTTGAC
>NZ_JBHIOZ010000201.1:0-2104 GCF_042195805.1 Bartonella sp. AP57NXGY
TTTTTTTTGCTTGCGGTGTCAAGGAATAATGCACCTACTGCTTCGCCTTCTGTGATTTCAATAGATCCTCCTGTCATTTGAATGACACCATTGTCTTTTGCTTCAAGTCCAATAACAGTCTCTTTAATGGTTGCATTATTATGCAAATCAATCATGCTGTTAGGACCAGTGGATTTTGCGCCTGTTCCTTTGTTATATGCGGTGAGAGTGATATCGGCGACATCAATATATCCGCCATTTTCTGTCAACAGAGCACTTTTTTTCCCCTTTACAGTTCCTCCAGTCATTGTGATTTTAGATTGTTCACCATCTGCATGGAGTCCATCATTTTTAGATGTTACTGTGACATTATCGTTTAAAGTAATGGTACTGCATTGTTTAGCTTGTACCTCACCGCCAAAGGAACTGACAGATATTATCACATGTGCATCAGAAGATGCTGCTACGGATAAATCTGCTTCATTAACGGTTACATTTTTTAAAGTAATTATGCCTTTTCTAGCGGAGATTCCTTTGCTCATCGAAGTGTTGTCTTTACCGCTTGATAATTTCACGTTTTCCAATATCGTTGTGCCACTGTCATCAGTGTCTGATATAACGCCATAATCGGCTGCAATAACACCTCCTATCATCTTAAATGTACTACCATGCCATATTCCAACACCACTATGCAGCTGAGTATCGTTTGCACTTTTAATGGTTGTATCCCATAACTCAATTGAAGATTGGGTTCTAAGGACTACAGCATCCAAATCGTTGTTTATTGGATGACCTCCGGTCAGTGTTAAGTTTTTACCGATGACTTTTCCACCATTTGTTGTTTGAATATATTCATAAGTCTTGTTTGATACGTTTTTTACTTCTCCTTTATCAACTTCAAGAGATTCAGCATGTACGTTGAGATTTTTGCCAAAAAGCATAATTGCTGCGATAGCTGTACAGGAGAGTAAAGATTTTTTAGACATAGCTGTTCCTCCCTTATAAGCTCCGCATGTTCTCCCCGCTTAGAAGTAAGAAAAATAAACAATTTAAATTTTAATTACAATACTTACCTATTAGTTAATTTGTTATTATTTGTCAAATATTATAAATTTACTTTTTAATAAAATAAATCATTTTTATTGTTTAATACATAGTATATTAATAGTTAATATATATTAATACTTAAAATATTTTAAATAAAAACATCAAATGAGAGACAAAACAATATTTTTGTTATGAAATAAGTTAGGATTGAGATATTTTCGTTTAAAAGCTTTGTCCTGAAAGAGTAAAAGCACTTTCAGTAATAAGTAATAATAGTGCAAACAAATGACAGGTTGGTAGGGATTTTTCTGTTGGAAGTAAGTACAAGTTTCTACTCATCATCTTGAGAAAGAGGAAGTGACGAGATTTCTGTATCAAGCGCATCTATAAAATCGATAATAAAAACAGCATTAGTCCCCAAATCTCTTGGCGAATAACGAGAAGCAGAACGCATATCAACAAAAGTTGTATCCCCTTCACCAGTTAAACGAATAACAATATCTGAAATAAAGCCAAGGTAAAAAGTTTTTGCCATTGTTTCAATATAAAGCGCATCTTCTTCACCTTTAAACTTTTTTTGAGCCACAACTGGCCAATCATACGCAGCTAAAACATTGAGAACGGATTCGCGAATACGGTCAGGTGATCCATCATAACGGCGCCCCGATATTTCTGGCCATTGTGACATCTGTAATGTTTCTTGTTCAGTCAAAACACTTTTGAGCGGTAAAGCAATGCACAAGCTTGTAGGCATAATTATGTGTCTACAAACTTGACAGGAAGGTTTAGGTGCATAATTTTACAAAATTATATATTTAATTTGGATTTTTTTTATGAATGAGCTTATTAGTATTATTGTAGAATTATTATTTTCTATAGGTGCTTTATTTATATTTTTCTATACATTGTTTTCATATTATAAATCTAAAGGTTATAGTAAAAAATAAATTTGAAAAAAAATTTTGTTAAGAATATCTTTGTTCGTTATATTATTTTCTATAACATTTTTTATTTATATACGTTATTTCTATGAACAATGATTATTCATTATTAATTTATAATTATAGATTAATTTGGA
>NZ_JBHIOZ010000202.1:0-2097 GCF_042195805.1 Bartonella sp. AP57NXGY
CCATTGTTGAGACCAGGTACAGAGAACACAAAGATAATGTTCGCACTGCTTTGTTGGGTTGCAGGTATCTTTGGTGTCCATCGCTTTATGGTTGGTAAAGTTAGGACTGGTGCTTTAATGCTAGTTCTATCTTTATCATTGTTTGGATTGATAATTACCGGCATTTGGGCAATTGTTGATTTTATAGTCATTCTTGGTGGAAGATTTACGGATAAAGATGGGAATCAGATTACAGATTTGTGAAAATCTTATAATAAAAAAAGTAATTTAGCTCGCTTTTTATTTTTATAAATATATTAAGTTGATTAATGCCGAATTATGTCTCTATACCTTTTTAAGGAGAGATTAAAAACTATGCACAGTTGAATAGAAATATTGAAAAGGACAGTGCTATTTTATATGGGTAAAGCAAAGATATAAATCAACTAAAGCATGTTTTTTGTTACTGCTTATAGCAGCGGGAAATATTAGATTATTGGGGAGTTCCGAACTATTTTAATTTCATGTTTATCATGGTGAGTACGAATTGTATTTACACCGTGAGGTTAATCCGCATATTATCGAATTGAAATTAATCTCTTTATGAATAACACATGAGGAGCAGCTTTATAGGTGGGCAAGAATGAAAGGTAAGATTATTGGTCAGGATCAAGGAGATTATTTTGTTTCAGGAGCTGACGGTAAGCGTTATCAATTTTCAAGTTTCGATTGGTTAGGAAAAAAATTACCAAAAGTGGGTGATACCGTTGACTTTGTATATGAAGATAATGTTGTTAAATCTGTTCTCCCTCTCGTGAGTAAAACTCAGTCAGAAAAATCAAGATTGGCGATAGCACTTGTTTGTTGGTTTTTTGGTTTATTGGGAATTCATCGCTTTATGGCTGGTAAAGTTGGAACGGGTATTGTAATGCTTCTTATAACGATAACAGGTATAGGGCTGTTAGTTACTATACCGTGGTCGTTTATCGATTTTATAGTTATTTTATCCGGATATTTTAGGGATGAAAACGGGGATAAAATTATAAATTGGTAGAAATTTTAGAATAACATAAAATGTAAAGAGTGAGGCACTTTCTTTACTTTTAATGTTGTCAATATATTAATTTAATAATGTAAATTATTTTAATATATGTCTTTAAATGTGAAATATTAAAGAAAATTATGAATATTTAAATAAAACTATTGAAAAAGACTGTACTATTTCATATGAAAAAAGCAAAGGTGCAAATCGAACAGCGTGCTTTGTATTACCACTTGTAATTGCGGGAATTTTAAGTTGTTGGGGAATTTTTAGCTTTTTAAATTGTCATATATCACGGTGAATACAGACTGTATTCATGCTGTGAGGTTTATTCAACATATTATCATATTAGAAGAAAAGCTTCTTTATGAATAACAATTTTATAGGTGGTGAAGATGAAAGGTAAGATTATTGGTCATGATCAAGGAGATTATTTCATTTCAGGGGCTGATGGTAAGCGCTATCAGTTTGCGAATTGGGATTGGTCAGGAAAAACGCCGCCGAAAATTGGTGACGTCGTTGATTTTGTGTGTGAAGGGGATACCATTAAATCTATTTTCCCTATCTCAACTGAAGGTCAGTCACAGCAATCAAAAGTGACGTTAGCGGTCGTTTGTTTTTTTCTAGGTGGACTAGGACTTCATCGTTTTATGGTTGGTAAAGTTGGAACGGGCATTGCAATGCTTCTTATAAATATAATAAGTGTAATAAGTATAATAAGTGTAATATTTATGCCGGTAGGGCTTATAGGAATTTTTTTGATAATTACACCTTGGGTATTGATTGATTTTATAGTCATTTTAACAGGAAGTTTTAAGGACAAAGATGGGTGCAAAATCACAACTTAGAGGATATCCAATATTTATAATATAAAAAGTGGGGCATTCAGCTTACTTTGATCGTATTAAGGGGGGGTAAATTGAAATAACAAATTATTTTGGTGTAGATTTGGTAATGAGGTATTAATCAAAATCATGCATAGTTGGGCAAAATATCAAAAAATTTGTGCTGTAAAGACTGTGCTATTTTATGTGGACAAAGCAGAAACGTCGATCAATCAAAGTACGCTTTGTACT
>NZ_JBHIOZ010000203.1:0-2087 GCF_042195805.1 Bartonella sp. AP57NXGY
CTCGCAACCGGAGGGGGGCTTGAAGTGCCAACTAAAAATCCACATTTTATCGACATTTTGATAGGCAAAAGAATCCGCCACAGACGCATTTCAATGAGCCTTTCCCAAAAAGAATTAGGAAGCCATTTAGGTGTCAGTTTCCAACAAATCCAAAAATACGAAAAAGGCTTAAATCGTGTAAGCGTAGGATGTTTACTCAAAATCGCCCAAAAACTGGAAGTTCCTATAAGCTTTTTTTATGCAGACATTGCTACAAAAGAAGATATCTCAACAAAAGAAAATACCCCACACCGTGATCAAGAAACCTATAGCGAAAAAGAACACACCCTTTTAAAAAATTTTAGAGACCTCCAGCCGAAAAAACAAAAAGCAATCTTATGGTTAATTTCTGATTAGGAAAAAGAGCAACAATTAACATACCCCCGCCTAAAGTTTCCCATACCTGATATCACCATACCTCCAAGAGTGATGTTTTATGGCATATAAGATAATTCACACTATAGCTCCTCGTTTTCTGTTTCCATTATTGCTTCAAGTCAAGCTGATTAAGGATTGGCAGCTGAGTTTTTAAGTTTGACTATTTGTAGCAAAGCGGAGTTAAACAAAAATGACATTGTCGCTCAAAACCATGCCCCCTATTGCGTTTACGAGACAGTGGAACCGTATCAAGAAGGCAAAGCCCCGAAAAAAACATATGAGCGTTTAAGTAAAAATCAAAGATTAAACCTATAACGTCAAAAAAGCTGCTCTATGTTGGATTATCTCCACGTCCTCTAAATCTCAGAAAAATGATTTAAAACATTTGTTTTATTGATGAGCCAATCATTGAGATCGAACAATTAACAAAGAACGGTTCAGCAATATCCTGATAGCCAATAAACAGAATAATCCACTCAATCCAGAAAGAAGGAACAATTTTCCAGCCGAAGTGTGACCTAAAACAAACGCTCCAACAAACGGCGCCACCAACATAGCTAAATTTTGTATAGACTGCACCCATCCGGAAGCCAATCCAATCTGTTCATTGAAATTGCTTACCAGATAAACATTAGAAGATATGGAAAAGTAAGCGCTAACCATTCCAATAAGGAAAAAACAGAGCAACAAAGTCTCAATACGGAGTAAATCAAAGTAAAAAAAGCACACTGAGATCATGACAAAACCAATCATTGTTGACATTGCCGGCATTAACAACTCTGATATTTTGCCTGTAAGGGGTTTATGCTTTGATTGTTTCACACTCCAAAATCCATAGAGAAAATTACCGATTGCCGAAGCCGATACCAGCATCCCAAGAGCCTGTTTATTCATTTTCATTGCACTAAGAATAACCGGCAACTGATTATTCACCATAAAGATCATGGCAAAATACACAAACATCACCGCCACATAGGCATACCAAGTTGTCCCATAAAGCCTCTGCTTTGATTTTATGGTATTCGCTGTTTTTATCATGAGCGACGAGACAGGTTGTGCACCAAGACAACAAAACACCATAAAGCCTAGCAATGTCAAAAATCCAGAAAACAATAAAGTATAGGTATCTGATAAAAGTACAGACAGAGCACTCCCCAAAGCAGGTCCTATCATCTTTGCCGCGCTATTGATCATGTTAAGCACAGAATAGTAACGAGTCCGTCCGTTTTCAGGCACCGAATTTGCACTGAGAACGGAAATTGCAGGCATGGCTAGACTGTTGAATGTCGCTCGAATAACTGCCAGTATAATAAATCCTTGCAGACTCGTCGCCATCAATAAACCGACAGTACAGAGTGCCCGTAACAGCAGTGACGCCCGCAACCAATGGATCATAGAACGGTGACTTACCAACATTCCAATTGGCTTAGACAGAACGATACCAGGTAATAATGTTGCCGCTCCAATAAAAGCGACGTCATATTGATCAGCTTTCCACGTGAACACAGATACGGTCAAAATCACGATATAATCAATCCAACCGCCAAATGACACCACGCCATTACCCAGCAAAAGCACCAACAAGCGATTTTTTACTGCCCCATCTCTTTGCACCAAAACACGCACCCCTTCTTTTTCGTTAGCAATACTGATTAGATGATCAATTTTTC
>NZ_JBHIOZ010000204.1:0-2082 GCF_042195805.1 Bartonella sp. AP57NXGY
TGCACAATGGGAACAAAGGCTTGTTAAAAAAACTCAAAAAATATCGCCAAAATGGATTAAACAATGGGATGAAGAAGTAAAGGAATGGGAAAGGAGTATATTAGAGATAAAAAAAATTGGATACATTTCTGAATCTTATGAATCTAAAAAACAGCAGCATCCAATGGTACAAGATATTTGTGCTCAAGGATATGTAGATATATTTTTTCTCTATGAAAAGGCGCTGGAAGTAGAATTTACTGCTGAGCACATCGAAAGAATAAATGAATTAATGATGCGTCCAATTTTTAAAGAAACTTATCCTAAAGTTGTGCGATTCATGAGACAGAATGGTGTCACATTACGAAAGTTTGTGGACCCTTTGACGAAAAAAAAGCGCTATAAGCCTACAATGCTGTTGTTTCATTGGTGGTTATATATGATTGATGATATGATTACAGCTGAATACGAACAGCAACAAAAAGATAAAGCTTCAGGGTTCTATCGTGACTTAGCATCTCTGGAAATTTACTTTGAAGACATACCTAAATATACTGAATATGAAACGCTAAAAAAACTGGGAGGATTTGGGAGTATGCCTGGTGACAGTAGTGTACTATGCATTTGTAAAAGAGAGCTTCTATCCTTATTGTATGATGTTTCCAGTGATTATAAGGCGGCAAGAGAAACTTTCATTTACTATAAGATGCTTATTGATACGGTGAAAGAAGGATATATTGCCTTTGATAAAAGTTGTTGTTACTCTACGGTTGAAAGGGCAATGGAGGTTTGTAAAGAGAGAGATAAAGAAGAGAAAAAAGACCTAGTCCTTGATGAAAAGATACCAACATTTGAAGAAGCTTACAAATTAGGCGTTAAAGAGTGGATGAAATCATCAAATGAGAAATGCGATAACCGGTTGATTTTTTGGGAGAAGCTTACCACACAAACAAAATTACAAGTTATCTTTGGGGATGAGAAGGTAAAGGTGCTGGAAGAGGCTATTGATAAAAATAAAGAACAGTTTGAGAATGAAATACAGGCAGCGGTTCTCGCAAATAACTATTTGAAGTGCAATAAATCTTATGCCTATTTGATACATACTTTAGAATAATGCTGAAAAGAAGGAGAAGCTGATAACAATTGTATGAATCGGTGAATTTACTGAAACCTCTGTTATCACACGCGGTGGTGAAACATATTGATAAGCAGTGAGAGTAATGTAGAGCAGCTCTTACCAAAAAGGAGAGAGTGGGCTCTTCTAGAGTCAATATTTTTGCGTGCAGTGTAAGAATGATCTCTCAAGAGAAGTAGGAGAGGCTTTTGCCTCAGGTTCGATAATTGCTTTTTGGGGCGTTTGTTATGATGGGATTTGTTTTTATTGCCTTTTGCAGCTTGTTTGCAGGGGAATTTGAATAACAGAAACGTCAATAAGGTAAGCTATTGGGGATTGCTTTTGTGGGGGGTATAGCAAGTACATTTTTTGTTCGTGGTGATGTTTTTTGTCACTATCTAATCAGTTATTTCCTATCGTTTTCTGTAAAGAAAATAAAAAACTCTTTCTTCACATGGTTTGTTTAAGGTTCTAAGGGTTTTGTAAAAAACTGTAAGAGTTAAATACCTTTTTTGAGGGTTTTTTCTAATTTTAGGCGAATGTGTTTATTGCAAGCAATGATGTGTTTTTGCGAAATATATCGCTGCCGCCTTCTTTATCAGTGACAAAACCACCGGTTTTGCGAAGCAATCAGTATGCTGGTAGTTTTATCAAAAATGTGCAGGTTATCTCCCCAAAAACCATCGGTTTTTTCTGCGGCGACATAAGCTAAATTCGAGAGCAGCAGCACCAAAACGGCGAAGTCCGGCAACTTCCGTCATTATATTGCGTAATTCAATAAGATAGGTTCCATGATTTGGACGACCAAAATGAGGCATTCCCGTGGCAATGACACAATCTTCCAGTCTGCGTCGAGCAGAAACGCGACAGCGTCGGTTATTGAAAAAAGCACCATACCCGCGTTCTGCGGTAAAGAGTTCATCACTCACGGGATTGTAAATGACACCACCAACGATTTTTCCTTGGCTTTCTAAGGCAATGGAAACAGC
>NZ_JBHIOZ010000205.1:0-2070 GCF_042195805.1 Bartonella sp. AP57NXGY
TGTTTGCGAAAGTTGTTCTTTTTTCAACTCAAGCTGTTTTTTTAAGAGCTCAATAATTTCCCCTTTTTTTAATAGATCAATAAGCTCCAGATATTCTGCTGGTAGAGCAGGTGGTGGCGGTGAAGCAGATGAACTCTGTTTAGTATGTGATTCCGAAGGAATCTGTGCGCTTAAAAAACTTTCCCATATGCGAGTAGATATATCATCAACATCGTTTGCATGTGCCAAATTTATCATTTCCAAAAGGGTAATCATTCCTGTTATAATAAATCGCTTTTTCATATATTTGCTCGCTTGATTTCGGCAGGGATTGTTTTATTAATAGGCACGCGGTTCCTATCATTGGGTTGTTTTAGCTTTGGTGCTAATGCACAAGCCGATAAAAGGTTTGCAATCAAAATTATAAGAATGATCGACTTCATTTTAATATGACTCTTTTTACTGTTATATACATTCCGATACTTATTGTCATTATTATAATTTTGACACTAAAGTAAAGTACGTTGTGTGTAATTATTTTACTTTTTTATTCCATTTTAATTTATGAAAATAGCTCAATTTCAGTGCAAATATTTTTTACTTTAGGATTGGATATCTTGGTTGATAAAGTCCTGTGGTAAGAGCTATTGAAGTAATAATACTTATTCGCAGGAAACGGTTTACGAATCCGGAGAGAGGCATATCGATAGCGCCACGGATGATGAGCCATCCGTAGATGATGAAAGCGATTGTGATACCGATTGATACAAAGGGTGTAATTGTAACAATTGCTTTTGAGGAAATATCCGTGACATATGTTTTTGTTATCTGATCAATTTTATTGAAAAGTTGCGTGAACACTGTAAAGTCCATGGAATTCCTCTTTAACGAATTTTCAACTTTTTATCACCTTGGAACATAGATATATGCTAAACGCCTCATTTTCATTTATACATTACCTAAGTGTTTTCAGCACGATATCTTGGCTTTGATAAAATCTTTGTGCTTCTCTTAATTGTTCAGAGAGTACTGAACCTTCTACATTGGTTTTTGTTTTCATGAAAAAAAGCAAATGCTGTAAAAAGCTTTATTGGTTAGATCTTATTATAGGCATATTTTTGTAGTTAGAGGCTACAATTTTTCTGTACAATTTACGTTTTTGTATTTCGATAAGAGTCTCTTCGTCATCGCTTAAATTTCTGACCATTTGTAGCTTTGTATATTCATTTTGGATCATGGCTGACATGGTCTTGATGCGTGTTTGCAGTTCGAAAACTTCTTTGAGATCTTTTGTTTTATTTATCTTATCTAAGAAATCGTTCATTTGTTTAAAGCGGTTCTCTGCGTCTTGGAAAGTTTGAAAACTTACAGCTTTTTCGACAATTCCACTATATTTAAGACGCGTATTAATTGTTTCGCGCATTTGGTCATACGGCAAATTCTGGAAGCCGTACCTTTTCTCTTCGAGAATAATCTCATTAAATCTTTTTTTAAATTCCCCAGTAGTTATGTTTTGGTAGTTTGTCTGTGTGTTTGGGTAGATAGAAAACAAATCTTGTATGAAAGAATTCTTGTTTTCTCCTATTGTTGGTTTTTGTATCCTATTTCCTGTTATAGACTGATGAATTTTTTTCGCGTTTTCGATCTGGTTTTCGTTTGTTTTAATTTGTTGTTCTAACAACTTAATAATTTCCAGATATTCTGCTTTTGAAAAAGGACTTTTAACAGTTGAACTTTGTGTCCCAGAACCCCAACTAAAGTTAGACGTTAGAGTTAAATTTATCATCCCCAAAAGGGTAATCATTCCTGTTATAATAAATCGCTTTTTCATCTGTCTCCTCGCTTGATTTCGGCAGGGATTGTTTTATTAATAGGCACGCGGTTCCTATCATTGGGCTGTTTTAGCTTTGGTGCTAATGCACAAGCCGATAAAAGGTTTGCAATCAAAATTATAAGTATGATCGACTTCATTTTGATATGACTCTTTTTACTGTTATACACATTCTGATATTTATTGTCATTATTATAATTTTGACACTAAAGTAAAGTGTATAGTTTACGATAATTTATCTTTTCTTAATTTCATTTTTT
>NZ_JBHIOZ010000206.1:0-2050 GCF_042195805.1 Bartonella sp. AP57NXGY
AGTACAAAGCGTACTTTGATTGATCGACGTTTCTGCTTTGTCCACATAAAATAGCACAGTCTTTACAGCACAAATTTCTTAATAATCAGCCCAACTATGCACGATTTTGATTAATACCTCATTACCAAATCTACACTAAATAATCTTATTATGTTCAATTCCCCCCCTTAAGACAATCAAAGTAAGTTGAATGCCCCACTTTTTCTATTACAAATATTGGATATCCTCTAATTTGTAGATTTTTTCCCCAAATTTCCTGTTAAAATAAGGATAAAATCAATCAATACCCAAGGTATAATTATAAAAATAATCCCTATAAGCCCTATCCCCATAAATAGTAGACCTATTGTACTTAGTATAGTTATAAGAAGCATTACAATGCCTGTTATAATTTTACCAACCATAAAACGATGAATCCCCAATGCACCAAAACACATGCAAACGATCGCTAACAACATTTTTGATTGTTGTGGCTGCCCTGCTGACAAGATAGGAAAAACAGACTTAATGGTATCCCCTTCACAGACAAAATCAACCATATCACCAACCTTTGGTGGCTTTTTTCCTGACCAATTCCTACTCAAGAACTGATAACGCTTACCATCACCACCTGAAACGAAATAATTTCCTTGATCCTGACTAATAATTTTACCTTTCATCTTCACCACCTATAAAATTGTTATGCATAAAGAAGCTTTTCTTCTAATATGATAATATGTTGGATAAACCTCACGGCATGAATACGATCTGTACTCACCGTGATATACGACATTTTAAAAAGCTTAAAATCCCCCAACAACTTAAAATTCCCGCATTTATAAGTGGCAATACAAAGCACGCTGTTCGATTTGTACTTTTGCTTTTTATATGAAATAGTACATTCTTTTTCAATATTTTTATTTAAATATTCATAATTTTATTTAATATTTAACATTAAAGACATAGAATAAAATAACTTACATTATTAAATTAATATATTGATAAATATAAATAAAATTATTTGTTTATATTAAAATTTTGTCGAGTTGCTATAACTTGGTAATTTTATTGCCATCTGCATCTCTAAAATATCCAGATAAAATAACTATAAAATCAATAAATGACCACAGTATATTGATAAGAATTCCTATACCTGTTACATTTATGAGAAGCATTACGATACCCGTTCCAATTTTACCAGCCATAAAGCGGTGAATACCCAACCATCCCAAAAAAAAACAAATAACTGCCAGACCTAATCTTGATTGCTCTGATTCTTTTTGACTTAAGAGAGGGAGAACAGATTTAACAACATTATCTTCATATACAAAATCAACAATATCCCCTATACTCGGCGGTTTTTTTCCTAACCAATTCCAATCCTCAAATTGATAACGCTTATCATCACCTCCCGAAACGAGATAAACTCCTTGATCTTGACCAATAATTTTACCCTTCATCCTTGCCCACCTATAAAGCTGCTCCTTATGTGTTATTCATAAAGAAACTATTTCTTTTTATAATATGCTGATTAACCTCACGGCGTAAATAAAATTTGTAGCAGCCGTGATAAACATGAAATTAAAATAGTTTTGCCCCCCAATGATCTAACGCTTTCTGCTGCTATAAGCAGCAATACAAAACAACCTTAGTTGATTTACCCACATAAAATAGCACAGTCTTTTTCAATACTTTTATTCAACTGTGCATATTTCTCTTAATATCTCACATTAAAGAAATAGAGTACAATAATCTTGCATTATTGCAACTTAATATATTGATCGAAATAAAAAGTAAACTTTATTATTTTCTTTTTATTGTAAATTTTTCACAAATCTGTAATCTGATTCCCATCTTTATCCGTAAATTTTCCAGCAATAATGAGTATAAAATCAACAATCGCCCAAATACCGGTAATCATCAATCCAAACAATGATAAAGATAAAACGAGCATTAAAGTACCCGTCCGAACTCTCCCAACCATAAAGCGATGAACACCAAAGATACCTGCAACCCAACAAAGCAGTGCGAACATTATCTTTGTGTTCTCTGTACCTGGTCTCAACAATGG
>NZ_JBHIOZ010000207.1:0-2042 GCF_042195805.1 Bartonella sp. AP57NXGY
TCTTTAACATTAATATATCCACCAGCTTTTGTATATAATACACTATTGCTACCGGTAACAGTTCCCTCTGTCATAAAAATTTTTGATTGCTCACCAATGGCATTGAGCCCATCACCGTTAAGTGATGTGATTTTTGCCTTATTGTTTAAAGTAATGATACTACCGTTTCGAGCATTGATTGCTGTTTCGTTTGCCTCAAAAGATCCATCGATAACTGTTACTTGAGTTTGGTTATCTGCAAAGATGCTGTTTTTTGCTTTTTTAACAGTTATATTTTTCAAAGTGAGTTTACTTTTTTTTTCAGCTTTTATTGCGTTATAGGGGTCACTGTTTTCACTTGTTATTGTGACATTTTCCATATTTCCGTTACCCGCATTTAGCTGAATAGCGGTTTTATCAACATTGATAGAACCTCCTGTCATTTTGAATGTAGCGTTGTCCGATATATTAACGCCGTATTCATAGGAAGATTTAGTTCCAAGTGGAGCACCAATGATGGTATTGTCCGATAATTCAATCAAACTATCGGATCCTTTAACGGTGACAACGGTTGTAACAGATGGTGGTGTTGGAGAGGTACTCCCCAGCTTTAAATTCTTGCCGATGATTTTTCCACCTGTTTCTGCCCAAATATTATCGTAGCTTTCTTTAGAGACTTCCATTTTTTTTCCATCAGAAACTTTAAGTTCTTTAAGTTCTTCCGCTTGTGTGTTGTGGTAGGTCCCAAATAATAGAATTGCTGCAGTTGCTGTATGCGATAAAAGAGATTTTTTAGACATTTATGTTCTCCTCACTTAAAACTAAGCTACAAATATTTTTTCTGTTTGCCATATCTCCACTTGTTATAAGAAGAACAAACAATATAAGAAAATAAATAATGGTCTATAAAAATATTCTTCTTGCTCACTATTTTATAATTTACTTATAGTTTTATAATTTACTTATAGTCAAATTAAAAAATATAATAATTAATGTATATATTTATATTTAAGTCATATTATATTTATAGTTTTAGTTATTACGTATTAAATATATAATTAAAAATATTAAAATGATATTTAAAGACAATATTATAAGCAAATGATCGTTGTTTGTTTGTACTTTTTAATGGTATCACAGTACTGTCATATATTTTGATGCATTAAGGAGAATAAAGGGTGGGACAGCATCGTTGGGAACAGCCGTCAGCAAAAATTAAAAAAGTTTACTTAATTTTAGATCTGAGGTGTTTTATATTGGATGTAATGTGTTTTATAAATATGCTAAAGAGTACTGATTGATGCTTTTATAAATCTTAGTTTCTTCTTGAGTATTTTGATAAAGTGGTTGATGTCTTTGTTTTTTGGGTGTATTTAATTAAATTATCTGCGTAAAGAAATATTTTGCAGTATGTTTCCTGTGTAAAGAGGAAAATAATAGTAGCTTGTGCTTTTTATCTACTTACGACAGTAAAACTTTACATTTTCTTTTTGCTTTGAGAAAAAGGGGAAGGGGATTTTATGAAGCAAGCGCGATTTATCAATAAACATATATGATTTATCAATAAATACATATAAGGTGTTTTTTCTGAAAGTTTTACTTTCACTTGGAGATGAAGCGCTTTGCGACATTTTTGTTTATGAGAGATAAATGCCATTCAATATCTAAGACAGCGTAAGGGGCAGATTTCTCAAAATCACTGAATTTATTCTCACCCTTAAGCATAACCACCCGCTTTAGTGCATATTTTCATTCTTTTGCGCAAAGACTGCTACACGCATTTCACGCTCCCCAATTCCAGCAAATTGGCAAGACCTTCCACAGCTGTCTTTTCAGGATTATAACGAAAGCGCTTTTTTGCCTGTGTACGAGCAACTACTTCAATCTGGTATGCATCAAAAACAATACCTAGCCTTGTCAATCAATAAATCTTGATGGAGATGATCTTGGGAGGATAAAGAACAAAAGCTATTCGAGCGATCTTTTTATGAAAGGGTGTCAAGAATAAAAAAAGGCAGCATATCGTGCTGCCTTTTTATTAAATTGAATAGAATGAATAGGCT
>NZ_JBHIOZ010000208.1:0-2041 GCF_042195805.1 Bartonella sp. AP57NXGY
CGAACGCCTGTCAGGATAAGCAAACGCAAAGCCAGTCGTGTTATGTTTTGTGTTTTACAGAGTAACTGATAAAAGGCAGGAACATCTTTCCAATCCATGGCTAGTCTATTAATAGTTTTATAGCGTTGCTTACCTTAAGAGTGCGCGTGCTTTTTTTGCTTGTAAATCAACATCCAAACCCAAAGCAACCGCATGCTTAAGACAAAGATTAAGACGCTTCAGTGCTTTATCTGCTGTTGCAGCTTTTGCATGCCAAATAGAGGCAAGGGTATTGCGTATCTCAATTTGCGTAATCTCTGAAACGGGTAGACAGCCTAATTTGGGGAGAATATGGAGGCGTAAATGTAAAAACCAATCACAAGCTTTACCATCATTTTTTAATTCAGCTTTACGGCTTTCAAAAGCATCTAGAGCAATGTTTTTTAAATAATGGAGATTACGCATTGCCTCACACTTTTGTTTATCGCGTTCTTTAATGGGGTCACGCCCCTCACGTAAAACAGCACCCCACCCAATTGCCAATTCACGGGCTTGTTTAAAGAAACATCTCGCAACGCTCCCAAGCCCATTTCGCGGCCCCCGTGAAAGGTATAACGGTAAATCCATTGACCACCCCCATCTCTTACGTTTGTGAAGAAGCAAGCCGGTACCATCATTATATTTTCCAGCTCGTGGGTGTTACGACAGCCCTTGGCTCTTAAGACGATTCATAAGAACCATTTCTAGTCCTTTCTTATACAAATTTTATCCACACACTCATCCCACTTGTGACGTGCAAACGAGTGGTTTTGATTGATTCTAGATAGAGAGATTTGAAATAAGTGAATCTTACGTTATTCGGGGTTCTAATTCAATATGAAAAACAATGAATTATATATATAAATCAATATGTTGTCTAGTGATGAACAGATAACAAAAAAATCATAAACTTAGGTAAGCAACACCATAAAATCATTCATAAACCAGCTATGAACTAGAGAGTCGTACCGGCTTTGATAAAATACTTTGCTCACCCCCACACATAACATATCTGGTTTTAAGTTTACTTATTTTTACAAGCTGTTCGCAACAAATCCCTTATATTCACAAAAATAAGAAAAATATATAGACAATTCTTAGTTCAAAAACATGAAAATACAGCGTGATATTCATAGAAAAGTCTCATATACCTTTATCATAAAAAGCACTAAAGGTTATTGAATGTGTACACCTTCTGTCTTGTAACGGTTTTCTCTTTTCTGCTCATAAGAAAGCACGCTGGCATCAGCATACACTTAACCCCAATGTTACAACAATTCTTACATTTGAAAATATTCATTATAAACATTTTTCCTTTTTATAGAGTTTTCACCCACATGCCAGCCCCACTTGTGACCGAAAAGCAAGTGATTGTCATTGATTCAACATAGGGAAAAATTTGAAATGAGAAAATCCTACGATAGACCTTCCATTCAAGGCGCAAAACAACAAATGATCTTTATAAATCAATGTGATGTCGATCTCTATTTTTTTAAGGAGAATCACATGTCACAATATAAGCCTATAGACAAACCATTGCCTTAAATATTCTCATAAAAAATACCGGTATGCTTAAAGCCTTACATAGATCAACCGCCTTAAACGATGATATTTTACGGTCTAATAGGATTCTCTCTATAGTCAATAAAGATTAAGTGCGATACAAAATGATTCTATTACTGAGCTAACTTATATCAATACCCAAGCTCTTAACGAAGTCATCATAAAAGACACTGATACAAGCAATCCCTTATAGCCTCTCAAGAAAACAAGAAAATCATCTCCCACAATAGAATCATTTCTCTACAGCAAAACTTTATCCCACACATGTTCTCAAGAAAAAGTGAAAAACGCATCTTACCCAATGCATTCACTAATGAAATAAAAGAAGTTCACCACTGGAAAAGAAAGAAAACGCGAAAGTTTTATAACCTCTAAAACAGAACGCCCACGATACATTCCCTGTTTCACATCGATAGAAGACGATGCAAGGGAACCTCAACATTCATCTTAAAGCGAAAAT
>NZ_JBHIOZ010000209.1:0-2035 GCF_042195805.1 Bartonella sp. AP57NXGY
AGCTATACAGATAAAAAAACCAATCAAAAAGTAGAGAAAACAGAATGGCATTCCGTGGTGATTTTTAATCCACATTTGGCAAAAATTGCACTTCAGTATCTAAACAAAGGTTCAAAGGTTTACATAGAAGGAAAATTACAGACACGCAAATGGCAAGATAAAAATGGGCATGACCGTTACACAACAGAGATTGTCTTACCACAATTCAAAGGTGAATTGTATTTGCTTGATGCAAAGAAAGATCAATCGGCATCCCCTACCCCTTCACCTATTACTTCTCAAAATTATGCTATCGCTTCAGGGGCTCAAGATTATAGAACGGCTCTTAACGATAGCGTCCCATTCTGATTGAAAAAAAATATGACAAAAAGAAAAAAACGTGCAAAACGCGGTCGTCCTCGGATTAAAGGATGTATCAGAGAACCAAATGGACGTATCTCACGAGCAAAAACACCGCATGAACCCATGGATAAATTGGCAATTGAAATGCGTGCCAAACGCTTCTGTTTGACCATAGAAGAGGCTAAAAATCCACTTTCCGCTACTTATATCGGACGGCTTTATCTGCAAGGTGTAATTAATCAAGATCAGTATGATGCTGCACAAAAATATCTTGAAGTGAGAAATAATTATCTCTGTGCAAAAGCCTTACCAAATGCAATTTATGATGACTTTACTCCATCTTTAAATGAAGAGGCAAAAAAACAATGGATTGAAAAAACTACTCATTACTATGAAGCAATGAAAGAGGTGCTAAAAGAAGCACAATGCCTTTATAGACAGCACAACCTTTATGCCGCGCTACAGTATCTTGTTAGTGAAGATCAATCACTGCCACATCTTGTCGGTTCGCTGTATGTTGCTCTGAATGCACTTCATAAACATTTTATACAAAACCGCTAAATTTTAAGCAGCATTTTGAACATTGATAGTGATCTCTTTTCCAAGAGCAATGAGAGTGGATTCTAAAGCATCTAATTTTGTTGCGTGGTTTAAATCCAATAATCGGTCAATTTGTATTGGGTGAAGTTTTAAAAGACGCACGAGATCAGCTTTGCGTAAATTCTTTTCAACCATAGCGTTGTGTATTGCAATTTTTAAAATAACTAATGAAGATACTTCAACAAAAGGATAGGCAGCATCACGAGCTCCAAAAGGGACCACTTCTCGATCTTGGAAACGCCCCATAATAACTGTTAAAAGGGCATTTTTAGCGTGTTCCAAAGCCTCTTTTTCGTCGTTACCATAGGTAATAAATTCTTGAAAGTCTTTGGAAACGACAAGAAGAGTATCATTGTCATCTTTGATAAACTTAAGTGCATATTTCATTTACATCTCCATATTCAGACTTACCTTAGGTCAAGATCTTTAAGAATCTTTTGAACTAATCCCGTTCCTAATTCTTTCCGCGTACCATGCATAGGTAAAACGGATTTTTTAGAACCACGTTTTACAAGCAAATGGCCACCTTTCCCTGAGGTAAAACTGCAACCATGTTTCGTAAGATATCTTTTTAATTCTTGACTGTTCATAAATATAATATAACATCTAAAATGTTTAAATACAACATAAATGTTGTTATTTGTATAAAATTAAAGATTGGCTTTTAAAATACTAAGTTTTGATCAAAAAAATTAAAAATACACAATATCGTGATTTTTCTATTGACAATACGTGAAAAATCGTATTTAGTGGCAGTAAGGCACTGGTTGTATTGCGTCTAAAATTCAAAAATATCCCCTAAAATTTGATAAAATCTTAAGCTTTCAAGAGGGCTTAAAGTACTGTTTTTATTGATAAAACAGACTAATCTATTTTGCACATATCAAACGCCATTCAGTAACCAATGATGTCATTAATTCATTGCCTCAAAAGGAGCGAAGATGAAAGCAATCATCACCAAGCCAATGTGTGTTGTTGGCGATAATAAAAGCACTGTTCGTTTTGAAACTTCAACTCCCAATAATCCATTTGTTGAAGTTTCTAATCAAGTCTACGCACGTCTCAAGCGCGCCAATGCTGCAAAACTTTTTGT
>NZ_JBHIOZ010000210.1:0-2014 GCF_042195805.1 Bartonella sp. AP57NXGY
ACAATACTTTTGAGATTATCAACAACGGCTCTCACACCTTCAGAAATATTAAGAGTGTTGGATTGTGCTTTACGCACGATACCTAATCCAATACCTGTCTTTCCATTGATACGAAGAATAACTGTTTCTATATCCGGCGATAAAGTCACATGCGCAACATCACCAAGATGCACATGAGGCTTTAAAACAACTTGTTCAAAAGATTCTGGTGTTGTTAAACGTGCAGTAGCACGTACAACTAAAGTTTGCTTAGAATTGCGTAATGACCCTACTGGCACATCTGTTGTCATATCAGCAAGAACACGTGAAATATCTGCTACAGTTAATCCATAACTTGCAAGTTTTGCTTGATCTATATCAATCTGAAAAATCTTTGTGCGAGCACTATCGACCTGTACATCACCAACACCATCAACAGCAGAAATAGCATCAACAATCTGATCGTTTACAATCGTGGTTAAATCATCAACACTCATTGTTGGTGACGTCACAACCAAATACATCATGGCAGCAGCATTCGAATCTGCTTTAATAATCAAAGGCGAATCCGCATCTTTCGGTAAAGAATAGGTAACACGAGAGAGAGCATCACGAATATCAGATGCTGCAACATTCAAATCAACACCGACATTAAAGTTAATCTTCACACGGGAGCGTCCAAAAGAAGACGTTGAAGAAATCGTCTTAACACCTGAAACACGAGAAACAGCATCTTCTATAACTTTTGTAACTTCACGATCAATTGTTTCTGCCGATGCACCAGAAAACATCGTCACAATCGTTGTTACAGGAGTATCAACATCGGGTAATTCTCTTACATCAACATTTAACCATGCTGCAAATCCTGCAATGATGATCATAGCATTCAAAACAAGAGTAAAAACCGGTCTGCGAATAAATAAGGTAATGAGACCACCTTGCTCCACCTTTGACATAGGCTGTTTTGTGCTCAATTCTTGGCTCATTGTATATCCGTTCCATAACCTACTGATAATTGCTGTTGATGAGACTTTGGATCATCAATAGTTACTTTACTTCCTGGATAAAGCATTTGCACCCCTTGAATGACAACTTGATCACCATTTTCTAGGGGAGCTTTCACGAAAACATGATCGGCTTTATGCTGAATAATTGATACGGGTATAGCCTCTACTTTTCCTTCTCTCACACGCCAAACGAATGACCCTTTACTATTCCATTGAACTGCAAGAGGATTAACGACAGGAAAAGAACCACCATGAAACTGCAAGGAAACAGAAAAGGACATACCAGACATGAGCGTATCTTTTTCATTATTGATTTCAACCTGAACATGAAGTGTGCGACTTTCTGGATCAACGATATTATCAATCGCATAAATATGACCAACAAAAGATCTATCTGGCTGCGCGATTAACGTTGCCGTTACCTCATCTCCTTTATGGATGCGCGACACATATCGTTCAGGGGCCCATATATCGACCAAAATACGTTCTCTATTCTCAATACGGCCTATTACAGTATTAAGGGTCACGTTATTCCCCGCATCAACGGGCAAAATACCAACAACTCCAGGAATCGGTGCTCGAATTGTTCGCCGATCGAGATCTAATTCAGCATTACGCAAAACTAAATTTGCGTTATCCAACTCTAAGCGTGCCATAATTTCTTGAACTTCCGTTGCCGTATTGCTGGCGCGTAATTTAAGAATACGCGAAAGCGTCAACGCATTGTTATCACGTTGCACTTTTGCTTTTGCAGCCGCTATTTCTTCTTTTTTAGAATCAAGCTTTGCAATCACATCATCAGCTTGTACTTTTGTACCCGCTGATACAAAAAGCTTATCAATAACACCTGAGGATAAAGGGGTAAGCTCGACTTCTGCAAGAGCTTTTCCACTCCCAAGAACGTTAAGTTGTTCATAAAGATCTTGAACTTTTACAAGATCAACGACAACATTTACCGGTGGCCTTCCCATTTTTTCATTTGAAGCTTTATCCGATACTCTTGTTTTATCCACCATAGAAATGGGTTG
>NZ_JBHIOZ010000211.1:0-2013 GCF_042195805.1 Bartonella sp. AP57NXGY
AGGGCTGGCGTGTGGAGAAAAGTTATATAAGAAAAGCCTGAGAAGTCCTCTCATGAACTGTCTCAAGAACCAAGGGCTTGTCACAAACATTGGGAGCTAGCAAAGTGCGATGGGCTTGCTCCTTCGTAAGCGTAAAGATGATGGAACTCTATGGCTTTAGCGTTATAGCATTCATGAACACCATCGCGAAATGGGCTGTGCTTCCTTAGAAAAATGGACTTTGGTACCCTTAGCCTCTTTAAAGAAAGCCTGTGAATAGCCCCCTCATCTCTTCTTCTTATAGCAGAAAAAATTTGCTGATCGTTTTGGTGAGTGCATCAAATAATACATCTCAACGCTATAGAGCTTTTTATAGTGATTATCTTTAATAGACAATTTTTAAATATCATACTTCATAGTGCTTTTAGCATAAGCTTAACCAAGCTAGGTTTTATGAAATCCACTTTTCTCAACTTTTTATGATCATGAAAAAAAGTTTTTCTGAAGCAAAACTTCAAATCATAGAGAACATCATCGATATAATTCGTTTTGTTATTTACAATAAAAACATAATGATATAGAAACTGTCTGGGTACTTGCGCCATCAGGGGAATGAAGTAAGCATCAAAGCATACCAAATACTAAAGGCATATCTATGTGTAAGAAATATATTTATAAGAAAAATTTTTTGTTATGTACAATTGCTGGAACTTTGATTTTTTCTCATTTCGGTTCAACTTATGCAAATACATCGGCTCCTGAAACTCCTGAAATTTTGGGGAAGATTGAATTAAATAAGGGAGAAGAAAAGACTTTAAATAATGTTCTTGTCCGCGATAAAGGACCTGGAATATTAGCGCATGATAAAGCAGCTATCACAATTGTAAAATCAACAATACACACGGAAATGTCTGCACTTTCTGTATCAGAAGGTGGACGCATTCATGCTAAAGAAATTAAAGCAAATACAGTGTACAAAGGTTTAGAAACAAAGAATGGTATAATCAACGTTGAAGATTCAACCATAACCGTCCAACGAGGGGGTGCCGGTGGTATCGTTTTTTATGAAACAAAAGATTCTTCACTGAAAAGTGGAGAAAAAGTTGTCAATAAGGTTGTTCTTAGCAATACAAAACTTCTTGTGAAAAACGGTACCGGTATTCTTGGTCCCTACTGCTCAAGAGCCGTTGCTGAAGTTCAACTTAAAGACTCAGAAATTCGATCTGACGTATTATTGAGAAATAAAACGAAACGTAAATATTATGACAACGATACTCTTCCTGTAACTTTAGCATTAACCGCTGATAATTCAACAATAGAGGGACGAGCAAGAACTTTAAAAGTCAATACAACGGTTTTGACTCTGAATAACAAAAGCAAATGGTACTTAAAGACCTCTCAAGAGGAAGTCGATACTGACTTTAATGTGTTTAACTATGAGCTCAGTGATATTAAACAACGAGCCCTTTCTACCGTTTCAGTACTGAATCTTAATAATAGTTCTATCATATTTAAGACACCACAAGGGCGGGAAAAAGATCATTATCATACCTTGTATGTAGGGCGAACAGCTGAGGTTCGTAGACCTGAGGGAAGTACAATCCCCGATATAGAAAGCACTTATAATACAGTTTACAATGCCACAGGCAATGCAAAAATTTATTTTAATATTGAATGGAGTGATGGTCTAGTAAAAGAACAGCAAAAAGCTGACCGCCTCCTTATTCATGGTGATGTATCAGGCAGCACAACAGTCCATATCAAAAACCTTGCGAAAGGTGAGATATTAAAAGCTGAAGATTCTGTTTCCTCGAATATGCGTGGTCTTTCAGTCATTCAAGTTTCTGGAAATGCAAATGAAGATTCCTTCAAACTTGCACACGGCTACACCACAATGGAGGGATTGCCCTATAAATATATACTCAAAGCCTATGGTCCAACATCCAGCCATGGGACAGCCGATAGCACACAAAGTCATTTTAGCGGAATATCACAAGAATCAAAAGAAAATACCCTCAAAGACTACACAATCTA
>NZ_JBHIOZ010000212.1:0-2012 GCF_042195805.1 Bartonella sp. AP57NXGY
TCCTGCTTAACGAGGCTATTTTTTGTCGCATTCGTAATCTGATTTTGGATATTCGTGATAGAAGTATCAACAGCATTAAAAGCAGAACCAACATCATTATGAGAATTACCCTGAATTGTGTAAGTTGGTGCTTTACCATTAGATACATCTGCACCACCACCAAAATATTGTGATGTATTTTGACTTACACTTGCAACGTCCCGATTAACCTGCTCCAACTGCGCAAAATTCACTGCATCATCAGGTTCTTCCCCAGCTGCCACTCCTGTAATCTGCTTATTGCCAGCATCAATACCATCCACAGTTATTTTAGCCCCATCAGCAAACAAAATGCCATCATCACTGATAGAGCTTCTCCCAGCGGTAACTCGTTCCACTGTAATATTATTAGCTAGATCAAATGTTACATTATTGTTTTCCCCACCTTTTGTAATCTTAAGGTTGTCACTTGCAGCCGACAAATCTACAGTATCTTGTACACCAACAGCTTTAGCATTTTTACCTCCAACAGATAGTGTCCAACCTTGGTCTACGTATTTTTGTAATGATTTTAACTGTGCAACATTAACGGCATCAGTGTCGCCACTACCAGCTGCCACTCCTACAATCTGGCGCGTTTTTTTTGATTTAGCATCACCAACACTCACTGCACCTAGCGTACTCGCCCATATCATGTCGTCAGAATCTGAAGGGCCTTTAGTTAAAGAATTATACCCGATAGCGCCAGCAGCAACATCAGCCACAGACTCGCTCCCAAGAGCAACACCCTTATGCTCAGTCGCTCTTGCATCTGAACCAATCGCTATCGAAAGATCTGTTTGAGCTTGAGCACCATAACCTATAGCAATTGCTTTTTGTCCACCTGCAAGTGATTTGTTACCGAATGCAATACTATCAACGCCTTTTGCTTTTGCACGCCCACCAATAGCAATCGTATTGCTTGCTACTGCTTCAGACGCAACCCCTATAGCAATACTTGCTTGTCCACCTGCAAGTGCAGCAATACCAAAAGCTTGTGATCCCCCAAACTTTGCAGTTGCAGCCGCTCCAAATGCTGTTGAATAATGCCCCGTTGCGGAAGATCCACACCCAGTTGCAAAAGAATACACACCATAAGCTTCAGGCAGAACATTTGAAAGACCACCGGTTGCTTTTCCCATATATCCCCCCTTACCGGTCAGACCATCATCAACCCAATTAAGCTGAACCTTCGCCCAGTTAAAAGGACGCTTGCCATTAATCTCTTTATTCATAGAAACTCTTTCATATAGTTCCTCTGCAGTGATTTGGTTATTAGTACCTTGATTGCTTCCACCACGATCAACAACATTAAACACACCACAGTAATCCTTATCGCCAGCTAATACAATACTGCCATGGCTAGCGTATTGATAAGACACGCTAGGACCACTTGTACTTTGAACTTTATCACCTGTTATCGCAAGATTTGCAGCAACCACAGGAGAAACACTCGACAAGAGCGCCGCTATAACTGTTCCCAATGAAACAGCTTTAATCAAATTTGGTGTTGAATATTTTTTCATAATACCCCCTCATAACAATAGATTAAAAACACAAAAAAGGTGTGTTCTAGAGCTTTCTTATTTCCCTTGCGTGTTCCTGCTTTTACAGCGTGTTTTAGGACATAAATAAAATTAAGACGTAAGCTGTTGTTTCTGCAACGCCTTTAGAGGGTAATTAGGGGTAGGTTCGTGAAAGTCAATTTGAGGAAGGTAAAAAAATACTTAATATTAGAATGGATTTCATTTTTCTATCAAAGGTTGTGTGTCGTTTTTAGCTTTGATCTCTTTGAAAAAGGTATAATTTTTGTGCCTATTGATCATCCGCTTAGGCATCAGTTTATTTTTCGTGAATAAGCTCTTTTATTTCATTAGAGGATTTATGAAAGCTTTTTACTAAAATGCCCCATCTATATCCTTACTAATGGTAATGTGTCTCGTTGCTGTATCCTATTTTACAAAAATACTCACTGCTACTTGTTCTTTTATTCC
>NZ_JBHIOZ010000213.1:0-1997 GCF_042195805.1 Bartonella sp. AP57NXGY
TTTTGACACCTAAAATTGTAAAAAAGAGCTAAAAAGAGCGAAAATTAGAAAAAAGTGCGTTTTCATGGTAAAAATGAAAGAAGGCTTTGAAAGGTCTGTGAAAACCCTGTGAAAAATTTTGAAAAGTCTGTGAAAGCCCAGAAAACCGCCTTTGAAGACCCTGTGAAAAAAATTACTCCAAAAGTTCAATTGACTCCAAAATCAGCCAAAAATAACCAAAAAAGCAAAAAAGATATGCGCCATATGGCGCATATCTATTTTTTGTAAATATAATTCTTTAAAAACAATGTATTATTTCATTTTCTTAATGTAAAGAGAAACGCGCCTGTATTTTTCATTTTAGAGAGGCATTAAGTTGTATTTTATGTAGTTTCTGGATGTGCATTTTCAGCCTCTATTTGACGCTTTAAATGCAATTTTAGAAGAGGTAAAATAAGCTCGATTTCTTCCGTGTCGTTGATGTCTTGAACAAGCTCTTGCAACTTTATACAAAGTTCCGCCGCGCGTTCCGCTATATCTTCAGGAGGGATCTTTATATTTGCATCGCGATAGGTTGTATAAGCTATGCGACCAAGCTTTTTCATGAGACCAGCAGGGATGGTAGGTGCTTTAAAACCAGCTGCTTTCGCTTTTGCCATGTTACTAAACATTTCACCTTCACCCGTAACGAGCCAATCTAAGGATATTCCACAGCGATCTTTATATATTCGCATTATAGATACAGGGGGTTCTTGTAAACCCGTTTCATAATTGCGCATAGTCGTTTCGGGAATTTCAAAATGTCTAGCAAATTGCTTACGCTCTGTGAAACCAAGGGTGTGTCGTATTTCACGCAATCGTTTTGCTAGTTCTGTTTTAGGTTCTAGTTCGGGGCGTGCCAAAAATGCTCCTTATTTATATTTAGGTTAGCTTAAATTACAGGATTTTAAAAAGAGATTCCCCATTCATCTTAGAGAGGCATTAAGCCGTATCTTGTGTAGCTTCTAGATGTACTCTTTCAGCTTCTATTTGACGCTTTAAATGAATTTTAAGAAGAGGGAAAGTCGCTTCGACTTCTTCCGTGTCGTTGATGTCTTGAACAAGCTCTTGCAGTTTTTTATAAAGTTCCGCCGCGAGTTCCGCTATATCTTCAGGGGGGAGTTTTATTTTAGCATCGCGATAGGTTGTATAAGCTATGCGACCAAGCTTTTTCATGAGTCCAGCAGGAATGGTAGGCGGAGAGATATTGAAAGACCGAGCCATCATCATGTCTATAAACATTGCATCTTCACCGGTCAAAAGCCAATTCAGGTTTACTCCAAATTTTTCTTTATATGCTGATAAAACCGTTGCATCTGGAGTTCTATCACCGCGTTCGTAATTTCCAAGCCCTTGAATACTGATACCAATTTTAAGTGAAAATATATCACGAGATAAGCCCACAAGCTTTCTAACTTCTGTGAGTCGTTTTGCTAATGCAGTTTTGGGCTCATTTTTTTGTCGTCTCATATTATAAATGTTTACAAATGGGGTTGACTAATATCCCATTTGTAGATATACCTCATATTAGAGCCCGATACGAAGGGCGTTTATTATACATTTAACCCCACAAAAAACGGATGGTTTGAGCATCCGTTTGAAGCAGGAGCGAAAGTTATGACAACCACACAAACATGCATCCAAGTATGGGATCGCCATAGTATTTTAGCCGAGCTACGCCGCCGTAATATGACCTTGGCGGAGCTCGCGAAAGCTTATCAACTATCGTCATCCAGTGTTCAACATATCTGGACACGGTCTAACGAGAAAGCCGAACGTGCTATTGCCGATTTTATCGGTTTGCCCGTCGAGCAGGTTTTTAGCGACCGCTACCCCAAAAGTCGCCGTCGCATTTTTAAAGCAGCAAAACATGCCAATACAGATTCGCGTGCGCATTCTGCTTTGCGCGGGAATGCTGCTTGAACTTCGTTACACGGCTTTGCGCTTTTGCGCATTTGCCATGAATTTAAATACCATAA
>NZ_JBHIOZ010000214.1:0-1973 GCF_042195805.1 Bartonella sp. AP57NXGY
TATCCAGGCATAACCAAAATGTTAGCAGGCTCCGTTAATCCCATAAATGGATATTGCTGCATCAATTTGGAATTGAGCGCCACATCAGCGCTTATTTCTCCATCAAACTCAAAATCAACCTTGCGTTCGTGCAAAATATTAATTGCATCCTGAATTTGCTGCGTCGTCTGCCCTTTCATGTAGCCAAACGTAGAAAATGCTAAAAATGCTACCCGTGGTTGATACCCAAATCCACGTACAAACGAAGCTGTTTGTTCCGCTATATCAGCAAATTCTTCAGCATTAGGATTTTCATAAACAGCTGTATCGGCAATAAACACAGTTCGGCCACGGCAAATGGCCATTGAAATACCAATCAATCGTTCTTTTGGTTTTTCATCAATTGCCCGACGTATATCGATCAACGCTGTTTCATAATTGCGTGTCACCCCTGTAACCATTGCATCAGCATCTCCTAGTGCCACCATACACGCAGCAAAATAATTGCGATCATTATTGATACGACGATGACAGTCACGCAACAGCCAGCCTTGACGCTGCATCTTTTTATAAAGATAATTCGCATAAGCATCTGTACGGCAAGAAAGCTTGGCATTTATAATAGAAATACCTTCACGCTCCAAATCAATTCCAGCGATAACAGCTGCTTCTCTTATTTGCTCTTCCCGACCAACCAAAATCGCTTGTCCTAATTTTTGATGAACATAAGAAACGGCTGCCCGCATAACTTGTTCTTCTTCACCTTCTGCAAAAACAATTTGTTTTGGCGCTTGACGAACGTGGTTATAAACCCCACGCATTATCGAAGAAGTAGGATCACGCCTCGCATTTAAATCACGCTCATAGGCCTCTAAATCATCTATGTTCTTTTGTGCAACACCGCTTTCCATTGCTGCTTTTGCTACCGCTATTGAAACAACTGTGAACAAACGCGGATCAAAAGGAACGGGAATGATATAATTAGGACCAAATTTTAATCGCTTTCCACGATAAGCTTCTGCAACGCTGTCAGGTACTTCCTCATGCGCTAAATCGGCAAGAGCCCTTGCCGCAGCAATCTTCATGTCTTCATTAATAACTGTTGCACGCACATCAAGCGCACCACGAAATATATAAGGAAAACAGAGAACATTATTAATCTGATTTGGATAATCGGAACGCCCTGTTGCAACAATAGCATCATGACGCACTTGCATAACCTCTTCCGGTGTAATTTCTGGATCGGGATTGGCCATAGCAAAAATGATCGGCTGCGGCGCCATGGATTTTACCATTTCAGGGGTAAGAGCACCTTTAGCAGAAACCCCGAAAAATATATCTGCTCCTTCCATTGCTTCCATAAGCGTACGTTTATCCGTTTGAATAGCATGCGCAGATTTCCACTGATTCATTCCCTCTTTACGACCTTCATAGACCACACCCTTTGTATCACATAATATGATATTTTCAGAACGAAAGCCCATTGCTTTAATCAGTTCAATACAAGCAATCCCAGCAGAACCAGCACCATTACAGACTAACCGCGTATTTTGCATATCGCGCCCTGTTAAAGTCAAAGCATTGAGAACACCCGCAGCAACAATAATCGCTGTACCATGTTGATCATCGTGAAAAACAGGAATATTCATCACCTCGCGTAGGCGGCTTTCAATCATAAAGCACTCAGGTGCCTTAATGTCTTCAAGATTGATTCCACCAAAAGAAGGTTCTAAATGACGCACCAAATTGATAAAACTTTCCGTATCATTTATATCAATTTCTAAATCAATGGAATCAATATCCGCAAAACGCTTAAACAGCACTGCTTTGCCTTCCATGACCGGCTTAGAGGCAAGTGCACCTAAATTGCCTAACCCTAAAATAGCGGTTCCATTTGAAATAACAGCAACAAGATTACCTTTTGCTGTATAATCATAAGCTAGCGCTGGATTTTGAGCAATTGCCTTAACTGGAACGGCAACACCTGGTGAATA
>NZ_JBHIOZ010000215.1:0-1937 GCF_042195805.1 Bartonella sp. AP57NXGY
GATTTTTTACATTGATTAACCCTATTGACCTTAAATTATTGTCAAATACACAGAGTTATTCTTTATTTTGAGCTTTTCTTAATTCTGTAATGGGGACACCACCAATACCCCAATTGTCTGTCTCCACTTCATCAATCACGACAACAGTCGTTTTCGGATTTTTATTCAGAATATTAACTAATAATTGAGTTGCCCCTTCTATTAGTTGCCGTTTCTGTTCAGAGGTAACCCCTTCATTAGTAATTTTAATATTTATGTAAGGCATAAGATCTCCACAATTTACAAATATTGAATAAAAAAGCTCAAATAAATGAACGCAAAAAGATTAAATATTAATACATAATAACTATGCATTTTAAAGCTCGTATCCACCGGTGAAATATGCAGGCTACTGGAAGCAAAAATAGCATTTATTGATACAGGAGAAAGGAGTTGAGCTGCAATAAAGAAGCAAATCCAAACCAAATAATCCGTAACCCCATAAGCCATCGATGACCCTAGTAAGGGAAATGCCAAACTAAATAGCACCATAGGGTGAATTCCTACTACACTGAAAATTGGCAATACAAAGAGAATACAGGCATAACGCTGCCAAACAGAGAGTGATGCCAATGAGTGACTAAACGTCACCGGCAACAAAGGAATAAGCAAATCACAAGTAGATATTAGCAGACTACAACCTAGCAACAACATAATTTCACTGGATATACTGCGTATCACTGCCACCAAAGGAGTCAAAAAATCAATACTGCGTGAACTCCCACGCTCAATGAGGTATAGAATGCTCGCCGTCAATGCAATGCTTTCTAGTGCATTCAACCTAATAACTGTCAACGCAACGATAAATATTAGCCAGAAAAATATCAAAAAAATCCAAATTCTTACTCTCTCTCCTTCTTTATTCGCTCTTCTCTCATCGCAAATAATCGGGTTAGCTAGCGGTACAACAGGAGAAAGGCACAACAACAACAGACTGAATAGAAAAAGTGGTATCCCCAAAGCAGCGGATGTGAATATTGGTGTTCTCTAGGCATAGCAGCGAAAACTGTTGCTGCACCGATGCTGGTCGGCATCAGTACCATCGTGATGCTCATCATTCGCATCACAATAGCGGCCAAATGGCGAGAGGGAAAAACACTTTTTTTCAAGGCATCAATCATTAGGGGGATAACCCCCAAACTCATCGGCCAAGCTAAAAACGCAGTCAGTATCGCGATGGACAGGGTAAGCGAACCCTTTCCATAGCGCATCAACCGTTCAGAGAGAAATTCTGAAATACGCCATGTATTCATCACATGGCGCAACAATCCCATGGCGAGTAATAGCCAAAAGACATCAGTAAAACGCACAAGCACAGTACGAACATCAGGCAAGTGCCAACGCCATATCAGCACTAAAGCACAAGCCAACAGGATGAACACACCACTGCGTGCATTCCCCTTCAACCACCAGTATGGTATCGTCAAAAGCAAATAACCGAAAACAGTCACTCCAGCCAATGGAATAAGAAACCAAGTTCTTATTGAGATAGACATAAGAAAAATGAATAGCATCAGCATCGCCATTATAACGGATACGGAGGACATGCGTATCAGGAAGCTTTTTACATCATCAATGTACATTAATTGTTGAATCTTTGACTGAGTAGCGATTAAGAAGCTGCTCGTACATGTCAGTGACACAGCGCCCTGCATCCCGCAGTGCACGAGAATTAACTAAAGGCCTAGGCAAAATATATGTATAAAAATTGGGCCCCTCTACTGGATTACCGACCACCCATAATGTATTTTGTATTTGCCCTTTAGTGTCTATAGGATGCTGCCGACGGTCAATATCAATACCACCAGGATGATATCCTTGGTTGATAAATGGTCGAATGATGCCCTGACCAGCCAAATTCTGGATAAAAGGGGACTCATCACGCAACGGAGAAAAAC
>NZ_JBHIOZ010000216.1:0-1923 GCF_042195805.1 Bartonella sp. AP57NXGY
AATACTCAACATTTTTACATTGTTCAATTTCGCGGTTTTACCAATGATAGCATTGGTGATATCGCTCTTTATTATTCCATAGGATAAAAGTGTATCCATATAGAAACCACTGTCATGCTGTACGCTGCCATAAGCTGTTAGTGACCATTTATCTAAAGTGCTTTTACTTGCATCCTGCATCTCTTTTGGAGTGAAAGACAGCCGCCCATAGGTGCCTATAAGACCGAAATGTGTCGTGGTATTTTGTCCTTCTAATGTCGCTAATGTGACACCGGCTTGGAGAGCAGCATAGCGAATATCAGCACCATAGCCATATTTAAGGGGACCGCGTTTCGAGGATAAGGTTCCTTTACCCCCATAGGTAGAGAGGAAGAAACTGTTTTTAAGATTTTTCTGCTCTCCCAAGACTGTTGTTCTCATATTGGCTAAAAGTGCATTTTGCTTGGCCATATCGGCTAATCCAGTATAAAAGAGAGCATTTGGCATAATCAAATAACTTGCCATTTGTGGTACAACTGCTCTTACTTTTGAATCGGGGTCAAGAAATTCAGGCTGCAAGCGGAAGTCCCAGAAATCTTTATCCTTTTCATCGAATAAGTTTTGGTTAGCATTGGCTTTGCCATAACTTGATACTGGTCCATAGGCAGTCAGCGTATATTTATAAGGAGTTCCTCCTATGGTGGTATAGCTATTTTTCAATTTAAAGGAGTCTCCTTTTGCTTCTCCAGAAACTTGAATAAGTGAAAGTCCACCTATATTTGAAGGAGGAGAAGCATTTTCTACACTCTCCTTATCCTCTGAAACACTTTTGACATAAACTGTTGTGGTGCCTGCTACATCACCGTGAATGAGAAGCCTATCGGTTTTTTGTGCATCTATTGCAACACCATCACTCCATATAGCGTTGAAATGAATTTCTGCCTTACCAGAGGCATTATAGACTGCTAGAGTGGTTGGTATTCCAGATCCTACATGCAATGTATGATAATGATCTTCTACCAGCCCATTGAAAACAATAGAACTATCATTGAGATTGAGCACAGAAATATCAGAACGTGACCTTTGAGCAATAGCAAGCAGTTTTCCATCATCATCGGTTTCTTTTGTACTGGTTTTCAATATCCATGTTGCCTTGTTTGTCAAATCAAAGCGTACAGTTCTGTTTTCTGCAATTTTTGCTCTTCCCTTTAATACGGAGTGATTAGCATTTAATGTAAAAGCAAAATTATTTTCTTTAGTTGAAGCTTTTGCTGCTAATAAAATATCGGCACTGATTTCTGAATTTTTGAGATTGGCTATACCGATTGATTGGTCTGCGTTAATTCCAATACTATTTTCAGTGCGAATCTTTGTATTTGTCAAGTTGATTTCTAAGGCGTTATCGTCCTCGGATTTATCAAATATTATGCCACTGTTTTCTGCTGTTGCAGAAACATTTGTTACATCAATATATCCGCTATTTTTTACAACAAATGCTGATCCTTTTGCTGCTACGGTCCCTCCATTCATTTTAATCGTGCCACCGTTTTCTGCATAAAGTCCGATGAAAGTATTGCTAATCGCTGTATTTCCATGCAATTCAATTAAGCTGTAAGGATTGCTGGCAGCTGCACCGTATCCGTTGCCATCCATTGTTGTTAGAGCAACGTCTGTGACCTTAATATGTCCACCATTCATTGCAAACAATGCCATGGTTTTTGCAGTTACTGTTCCACCAGTCATTATAATTGTGCCACTATTTTCTGCATCAAGTCCGGTTACAGCATTATTAATTGTTGTCTTTCCATATAATTCAATCAAGCTTTCAGGATCGGTTGCAGCAGCACCATAGTTACCATTTGTTGTTGTTAAAGCAACATCTGTGACTTTAATATGCCCACCGCTTTTTGCAAGCAATGCCATGTTTGTTGCGGTTACAGTTCC
>NZ_JBHIOZ010000217.1:0-1914 GCF_042195805.1 Bartonella sp. AP57NXGY
AAAATTATATGCCCCACAAGCAGCGAGTGAATTAAAACGTTCTCGTTTTTCTTTTGTTAAAGTTCTTTCGTTGGCTACAGCGGCTACATTCTTATCGAATGTTACGCCTGTTTTTTCAGCAAATCCTGATTTTAGAAACACATTTCTTGAAGGTGTAAAAAGTACCGGCGTGTCTTATCCACAAAGCCTTCTCTCTGTTGCTGGTTTGAATGCTTCTGATGATTATGCAAATTTTTTAACCAAAACCCTTTCTGGTAAGAGTGATAAGAGTCCTATCGTAAATGTTTTGACAGAAGGTAGCCGTTCTGCGCGAGTTGGAAATGTTGGTGATAAGAAAGTGCCACAGCTTACAAGAATAGCGGTTAACGATAAAAGCATGAGTGCGGATAATATTGCTGTGCGAAAATTGCCAAAAACATTTGTTAAAAAAGGGTGGATGCTGCCTGTTGAGGACGATAATAGTGATGATATTTTGCTGTCTGGCGTTAATAGTTTAGCAAGGAGGGTGAGTACGTATGCAACTAGTGATGATATAAAACTGGGGAAAAGTCCGAATGCGAAAGGCTTAAATATTATTGCTATTGGTAACAACATACAGGTACATTCACAAAATAACCTGTTTGAGGCTGTTACTATTGTTGGCAACAACGCGCAAGTCAACGGTGCTGGTACTACCGCTATTGGTGGACGGTCAAGAGCGAACGCGTTGTACAGTGTTGCGCTAGGTGTAGATGCTGTCGCTGATAGGGCTAGTGGTGTTTCTGGCTATTCTCCTAATAAGAAAGCGAATGCAACAGGTGCTGACGCTCAATGGAAGAGTGGTTATGGTGCTGTGAGTGTTGGTGATGTCAGCGAGAAGAAAACGCGACAAATTATAGGGGTAGCAGCTGGTTCTGAACTGACTGATGCTGCTAATGTTGCGCAGATAAAGTCATTACAAGATTACGTAGATAAAGGTTGGCAGCTGTCTGCTGGTGGTGCAGATGCTACAACTATTGGTATAGAGAGCAAGATCGATTTATCAGCGGCAAGTACAAATCTTCAAATTAGCAAAGGCAAAGATAATAATAATATAAAATTTGATCTAGCTAAGGATATTGCAGTCAATAAAGTAAATGCAGGAAGCAGTACCTTAGATGCAACAGGCTTAGTGATTACAGGTGGACCGAAAATAATCATTTCTGGGATAGATGCTGGGGGTAAAAAGATTACAGGAGTGTCGGATGGCACTGGAGCGAACGATGCAGTTAATTTTTCACAGTTAAGCAAAACCAATGAGAGTCTTTCGTCCACATCGAGAAATCTGGAAACGGCTATGGCCAATACATCAAAATATTTTGGTGGAGGTGCAGGAGTTGCTGGTTCTGCTATGACGGGACCAACTTATAACTTATCCAAGATTGATACAAAGGGTAATATAACAGAGGGCTCTTTTAAAGATGTTGGTAGTGCATTTACTGGTCTTGATACAAATATCAAGAATGTGAATGCACGTATTAAAGAGGTTTCTGAAGGAGTAGCACAGGATTCTTTGTTATGGAATGATGAGGTCAATGCCTTTGTAGCGCGTCATGAGAAGAAGCAAGAAGAAAAAGGCAGAGTTGTAAGGACACAGGAAAACAGTAGAATTACGTTTCTAGAAAAGGCTGAGATCAGCCCCGGCTCAACGGATGCTGTCATTGGTAGTCAACTTTATGCAATGGGTAACACGCTTGCAACCTATTTTGGTGGTGGTGCTGGTTATGATGAAGTGGGCATATGGAAAGCACCGGATTTCAAGATCAAGCAGTTTAGTGAGGATGGTACTTCTTTTGACAAGAACTATACGAATGTAGCTGATGCACTTACAGGTGTTGGAAGTTCTATCACGAATGTTCAGAATAAATTGACTGAACAGGTTAATAATGTGATTAC
>NZ_JBHIOZ010000218.1:0-1913 GCF_042195805.1 Bartonella sp. AP57NXGY
ACAGAATAAAGAACGGCGTGGGGGGCGTGCCTTCTTTATGGTGTATAAACGCATATAAAATGCATTGCTATAAACATCTCATAAAAGATAGCATTCATAAAAAAAAAGCCGTGTCAAGTGATATGACGCGGCTTTCAAATAGCGTTTCTTATTGATTAAAATGAATCATCCACAATGGAGTAATGGATGCATATATACAAAACGTATCATATTGCAAGCGCTCTATTAGAAATATAAAAACTTATCAAAAGGAATGTAAATGTTGCATACGATTTTTACTCACTCATTTGAATGAGAGAGCCTATAAAACGCTTGTTATGGCTATCAAACGTATCAAACAAATCAAAACGCTCGGTAGCTTTAACAATCCAATCAAAAGCAAATGCATATTAAGTGAATGTCTTGTAAAAACGTTCTTTTTAGCTCGCAAGCATTGGTTTTCAAAAGCAGCTTTTCATAAGATAAATAAACAAACGCTTTTATAAAGTGTAAGGTTTTTAAGATTTTGCTCTGCTGTGAAATCTAGATCTTCGTTTTTCATAAATGAAACGTTCTTAAGAGCAAATGATAACTAAGTTATAACTGTAATAAAAAAAAGTTTTAACGTTTCTTATAAAGATCTCATTTTATGTTTCAAACGTTTAAACGTGCATTTAAAGAGGTTCTCATAAGCGTATTTGTACTTTTCATTAAAACCTAATTTCTTTAAATATTAGCCGGTCCATTTTTGGAGGCATTATCTTAGAATAGAGCATTCTTTAAACATTACAGCTTTTGACTCAAAATTAAGTAAAAACCCATACCTTATGATGTTACAATGGTTTTGAAGTTTGTTTGCTTATCTTTGTCTTAATAGCTGCCCCCAAATTTGGAAAGAGCTCATTTGGTTTCGTATTTTTAAACTATAACTTTTAAAACGTTTTTAGTACCAAATCTAAAGTAGATAGTTATTCTACTGCCATGGCATTATTTGCCTCCATTTTTTTGTGGAAGCGAATAGTTCCGTTCTTAAAGACTAGCCTGCAATCTATTCATTAAAAGGCTTTTCATTTCATGAGATATAGCGTTTTGAATTTCATGACCTTTATTTCCTACCTCGGTAAAAAATACCGTGGTTATAAAATCGATCTTGTCTTTAAATCCTTTTATGCAATCTTTATAAACTAAACCTATAAGCTTATGACCGTTTCAAACGATTATTCCTTTGAAGGTTTAGCTCAAAAAAGAGCAAAACTCATACCATTTTTTAAACCTATACAATTTATGTTATCGATATTTTCAAACGACTAAATTTTTAAATAATGTGATTTGTGCTGTGATAAAAACGTACCATAAAATTTATGAACTGTTATGAATGATATCTGCTTTTCATTTCATTTGAACGTTTACATGCGTTATAATATTTGCATCATGATTTGCTTTTTACAGTCTATTCATCCATGGCAATCTTATATAAAAAATGGTCAAATGAATCACGTATAAAAGTATGGATTCTTAAGTGGATTCTTATAAAATAATTGCAAACAACATATTGACTTTATTGTGTTTTTTATATACTATACGATGTTTATGGGGTACCAGTTGTGCATACGCTTTATAGACAAGCTCTGCAATATCAAGTTGCTTCGGCTAAAGATGATTTTGTGTCTGAGAACGCAGGCCGTACATGGAGACTGAACAGCGAAGATGTACGGGCTTGCTGCGCACATCTTGTTGATGAAATGTATAAATTTTAAAATAATAAGGGTGGAGGATATGATCAAAAATGATAAGAAATACCGTTAGTTAGTCGTTGGTGGTACAGGAATATTGGCGCCCTTTTGCCGGTCATGAGGGCTGAACAACGTGATTATCGCAGCGCGTTTTCGTTCTCATCAATCCAAAATTGAGTTATTTCAGACAAGGGCTAAATG
>NZ_JBHIOZ010000219.1:0-1905 GCF_042195805.1 Bartonella sp. AP57NXGY
CATCAAACGTGCAATAAGGTCTTCTAAAGATTCATTTGCACTTGCTCCTTCTGGTGTTTGTGAGGAATGAGGGAGGGAAGAATTTTGTGGCTTCATAATCTTAGCCTCTATATTGATGATCGATAAATGATATTATTTCTTCAATTTTGGCTAAACAATGTTTGCAGGAAAGATTTTTATCTAAAAAAAACAAAGAGATGAAATCATCTTTATTTTAAAAAATTTTTGTTACGAAAGACAAAATCCCCCGCTTTTCAGAGTCAAAGGTAAGGTATCTTTTTATCTTTTAAGAGGTCACGTTGCTTACTGTTTGCATCTTTACCTCTTTACCTCAAAAGAAGATTTGCTAACAGCAATTTATGCCTTACCGTAAAGCCGCAGAGCTTCATTCTTTGTGGATGTGGAATATGGCTATGGCCAAAACGCTTATTACATCATTAGAGATTTGTATTCTGTGGCTCTTTTTCTGTGTTGTGAAACAGAAACAGTTTTTGTCTCTGTTTCCACTAAGCTTCTCTCAAATCTTTCGGTTAGGGTTTCGCCTTTTTTGTTTACTTTCTCCTGTGCTGCTTCTGGATTGGCTTTTAGATATTCCCCAAGACGTCTTCTGCCTTGCACGTGTTTGTAAAAAGAGGTTGGAAGATATGTATCTAACTTTTCAGGAGATAGAGGTGTATCTGGTTCACATAATACACCCTTAACATTATCCTTATGCAGTCTTTCTAATTTTTGAGATTCGGTATGAAGCTTTTTAGCAAGGGCTAAGCTGAACATTCCACATTCAGAAGAGCTTCGCTGAATATCCATTTCTACCATGGCAAAAGAACAATTGGGCAACTCATGCGCTTTAAGAGCCAATTGTGTTCTTAATGCCAGCACTGCTGGTTTCATATTGTTGAGTGTTGTAGGTTCAAAAAATATCACGGAGGTTTTGTCATCGATGGTTTGATGATCAATCACTGAAAAATGGATTCCCCTGTCCTTTGTGTGAATAATAAATCTAGAAGATTGAACGCCGTTTTCGATGGCTTCTTTGAGTGCAAGGGCAAAGTCGTGAGATGACGCTGCCAATTGAAGACGCATGTCGGGATATTTACGATTTGCCTGATCGACCAAGGCTGGCATTAGTTTAAGGTCTGTACTTGCATAATCAGCTGTGAACCAACGACCAGTTGAGATATCATCCTCTAAACGGGCAACAATATCTTTTAATTCTTCACGATTGAATGGGATATTTTTGCCTTTTTCGCTACTGGGTTGTTCTAAATGTGCAGTAAGAGTGTCTAACGATGCATTTGCACTTGCTCCTTCTGGTGTTTGTGAGGAATGAGGGAGGGAAGAATCTTGTGGCTTCATACTATTAGCCTCCATATTGATAATCGATAGGTGATATTATCTTCTTCAATTCTGGCTAAACAATGTTTGCAGGAAAGATTTTTATCTAAAAAAACAAAGAGATGAAATCATCTTTATTTTAAAAAATTTTGTTACGAAAGACAAAATCCCCCGCTTTTAAGAGTCAAAGGTAAGGTATCTTTTTATCTTTTAAGAGATCACGTTGCTTACTGTTTGCATCTTTACCTCAAAAGAAGATTTGCTAACAGCAATTTATGCCTTACCGTAAAGCCGCAGAGCTTCATTCTTTGTGGATGTGGAATATGGCTATGGCCAAAACGCTTATTACATCATTAGAGATTTGTATTCTGTGGCTCTTTTTCTGTGTTGTGAAACGGAAACAGTTTTTCCCTCAGTTGCTACCAAGCTTCTCTCAAACCTCTCGTTTAGGGTTTCGCCTTTTTTGTTTACTTTCTCCTGTGCTGCTTCTGGATTGGCTTTTAGATATTCCCCAAGACGTCTTCTTCCTTGCACGTGTTTGTATAAACGAGCTGGAAGATATGGATCTAA
>NZ_JBHIOZ010000220.1:0-1901 GCF_042195805.1 Bartonella sp. AP57NXGY
TTATCAACAAACTCTTGCGTTCCATAGGTACCGCGTATTCTAATGCGTTTGCCATGACCAATACGTACATACCATACAATTTTGCCATGTTGAGTAATTTGTTTGATAGCCATAACAAGCGTTATAGGCTCTCTCATTCAAATGAGTGATTAAAGATCATACGCACCATTTACATTCCTTTTGATAAGTTTTCATATCTCTCATAGAGCACTTGCAATATGATACGTTTTGTATATATGCACTCATTACTCCATTGTGGATGATTCATTTTAATCAATAAGAAACGCTATTTGAAAGCCGCGTCATATCACTTGGCACGGCTTTCTTTTATTTTACTCTCTCTTTTATGATATGTTTATAGCAATGCATTTTATATGCGTTTATACACCATAAAAAGGCACGCCCCCCATATCTATTTTTATTCTGTTTTATCAGTTATATTGACAACATTATCGTTTTCATAAACCTTACATTTTTTTGGAACGACACTTACTTTGACTGTTTAATTTTGCATTGCCATAGGCTTTACCCCAGACCTTGTCATGATAGGAAATCTTGGCATTGCCATAAACCCACGCATTATCATACACCCAGAAATTGCCATCATGGGATAAGTTACTTTCCTTTTCGATATAGCCTCCCAGATCACCTACTTTGACATCATCAAAGTCTTTTAAAGCTTTAATGCGATAAAGGTTTGTAATTTTCTTAGTAATTCTATCTTTAATTTGTTTGATTTCATTTGTTAATTGGTATTTTTTGCACATAAAGATACCCTCACAATCTAATATGATAAACGTTTGCTAAAATTTGGAATAGGAAAATTTGAAAGAGGAGCGCCCCCGCCACGCCTGTACTTTCATTTACACCGCTTTATTGATTAGACCCAGACAATCTCTAATTCACCATAAGGAGAGAGACGTTCAGTATAGGTTTTTATTTTAGTAGACTCGCCGACATTTTCACGAATAACAGCAATGCCATGAATATTGGCATTTTCATAAACCCTAGCATTGCCATAAACCCTTGCATTTTCATAAACGTGACCATTTTTAAACACAAGAGCCTCATCATAGTCCCAGCAATTGCCCTCATGAGAGAGGTTATCTTCCTTTTCAATAAAGCCGCCTAAGGTACCTGCTTTGATATCAGCAAAATCTTTTAATGCTTTAATAATGAAGTCAATTAAATCTATTTAGGATAAATAGCGAGTATCAGGTGAGGTAAAGTCATTTAAAAGCGGATAAATTTTTTTCAAAAAGTTTTTTAAATGCGGTTTATCCAAAGCCCATGACACGGGGTCAGATCAGAAAAATAGTGAAATTTGCTGTTTATTTTATGGAAAAAAGACAAATGCACTATGTGCTTTAAGATATCAGAATGAGTGTTTTGATACATTTTACCACGCATTTTATAGATAGGTTTTGAAGGTTTCTCAAAATACTCAAAACCTTCAAAACTTATAGATGAGGCGTCTTTTGAAGGTTCACTCTATGAATGCAAGGGGATATGGTTGAGCAAATTTATCCTTTATATTTATGGGGATATTGATGTATTAACCATTGACGGGCTAAACAGTTTTGTTTAGAGGTTTTTCCATAGAAATGTGGGGGAGAGATCTTCAGCAGTTAAAATAAAGTGGTTATTTGTAAAATAAAGCAGTTTTTGGGTGTCACTTTTCTTTGGTTACAGAGGCATGTGCTTTTGTTAAAAGCGTCATAGGGCAGTGGCTGTTTTGAGTGGACTTGTTAGAGGTTCCATGAAGTTCTTTTAAAGAGTGCTTCATGAATAGTGCAAAGCGGGGGCAATCTGTATTGTTATTGATATTTTTACGCCAAAGTTCTCTTTTGAGAATTTTTCGTGCCATTGTTGTTTTCTTTGGCTTGTTTACAGGTGTAAAT
>NZ_JBHIOZ010000221.1:0-1888 GCF_042195805.1 Bartonella sp. AP57NXGY
GTACAGCGCCCACCAAGAATGGCGCCTTGTGCTTTCAAATCACGCAAATAGGCATTGACGCTTTCACTGACATCATTCATGTAGGTTTTTTTGATATTGCGGTCGACAGCCCATAGATGCCCGCGCAAAATGGCATCATTGATCATATCTGCGGTGCGTACTACCGATAAGAAAGCAAATTTTGTATCACTTGAAAGGGTGCGATTACCCCAGAGGCGATAGCCGTTTTCCCGAATAATGGTTGTGATGTTTTGTTCATTGAGAAGGTTGGCGCGGCTTGATCGATCACCAATGGAAAAATCAATAGGGCGCGCAGTTCCCACAATGCCATTAATCACTTTATTGGAAGGAGAATGCCAAAAACCGTGTGTAAAATCAGTTTTGGCAATGACACCAGCAACCGCTGCACTTGCCGGCTGTTCTATAGTTTTTCCATCACGATTCACCTTTACAAATGGATCAATAAGAATGACGCGTTTTGAATCAAAATCCTTTGCTGTGCTAAGAGCGGCTTCATCTGTTGTGTTGGGTGCATCAAGCACCACAATGGCGCGCAAACGCTCGGCAATGCCAATCAATTCTGCTGCTACGGGGTTGGCAGTTGCACCCGTTCCATTCTCTTCAATATTTACACTGGAAGGGCGCTGATGTGTAAAGCCTGGAGCAATCAGAATGCGTGGTGTTTGTCCTACAATGGATTGTGCTCCAATGAAAGCATGAACACCTTCATAAGCACCATTTGCGTTTACACCCCCTAGAATATTGGTGAGAGTCGCATTTTCGTTGTCACCCTCGTTCACGCGTACGACAACGACAATAGCCCCCACTTGCTTGAAAATAAGATCAAGGGCATTGGGTAAGGTCCCTTGACGCTTCCCCGTTTTATCCAGTTTTGCAGCTTGTGAAAGAGAGCCTGCTACCAAAACGGGTGTGTTGAGAGGGAAGGCTTGTTCATCGGCATCGGGTGCTGTGCCAACAATCCCGATAACTGCCGATTGTACCGCGCGAAGGGGTCGGGTGCCGTCGTCAACTTCAACGACTTCAACACCGTGTAGAAAACCTGTTGCCATTTTATACTCCTTTAAATGGTTGGCTAATGAAATGAATGGGAAAAAAATGAGGGGGGTGATTGCTGTATTTGTTAGACCGGCATGATGATAAAAAATTATCGAAAATAGCTTGACATTATTTATGCAATGTGTATTTTCGAATCAGGTGCTTGAAAAACACCTTAAAGCAACTAGCGGATGGATTGCCGAAACAATCTCTTCTCCGCCAACTAAAAGTTTTGACTCATTGTATGTTACACGCATATAATGGCATTGTCGGGTGTGGTTACGCTATACAATACCCTTTATGGGAAAGGCATAACGACGGGCTAGTTGCCGTGTTTTTCAGCGCCCGGCACTCTCTTTAGAGTGTCAATGAAAAACATCTAACAACTAGGAGTTCACATGAACACTCTTATAGAAATTACAGAACAAGTCATTGATGGCGATGCGATTCAGACAGTAAATGCACGTGATCTACATGCGTTTTTAGGAGTAGGTAAAAAGTTTGCAGACTGGATTACTGAACGCATCAACAAATATGATTTTGTCGAAAACAGAGATTATATAGTTTTTCCCAATTTTGGGAAAAACCTCCAAGGTGGTCGTCCCTCTAAAGATTATGCTCTCACTTTAAGTGTAGCCAAAGAACTTTCTATGGTGGAGAACAATAAGAAAGGTAGAGAAGCTCGTTTATATTTTATAGAATGTGAAAAACGTGCAAAACAAGTAGCAACACCACGAATAGATCTTGCCAATGCATTGGAAAATCCTCTTACGATTAAACAGCTCCTTTTAGAGAGTATCAATCAATTAGAAGACTTAAGAAATGAGGTGAG
>NZ_JBHIOZ010000222.1:0-1879 GCF_042195805.1 Bartonella sp. AP57NXGY
TGTTCACGGGGCTGTATTGAGACTTAACGAAGGCTGTTGACAGAAAAGATTGCCTCTTTGCTGGGATTTAAGTGAGGGAATACAGAGAAAACCACATCCGTGTATTTTAAGAGGCAGTTCTTTTATGAAGAACGCAATGTCGTTGTTTTATTTAATTCACACTTATATTCAATGTATTCATGCCCATTTCGCACTGGTGTTCATGAATTCTATCATGTGAAATCCATCGGTTATCTTTGCTTAATAAAAGATGTAAACTGGGCGTTATTGCTTTAATTTTCAATGTTGCAACAGTTCTTCTTTTGATACCTGATCATTCATAAGAGGTATTTTATTCATCCATTTCCTTGCTGGGATATGTGAGGAAATGATTTTGATTCAGTTTTTTACGAACAGATTTGAAAGGGAGAATCTTACAGTATTTGAGGTTCTCATTTGACATGCAAAATAAATCATCACTATAAATTAATATGTTGAATTTTTGCACTCAAGAAGAGGTATTTCTTGCACGTTTATTAGCTTTTCCCAAGTGATGTCATTTTCTTAAAATGGGAATGCGTTGACAGAAAGGTTTCTTCTTTTCCAAGATTTAAGTGAGGGGATACAGTAAAAAACGCGCCGTCGCCCGTGTGGTGGATATTTAAGACTTATCACATTAATTTATAATAATAATTCATTGTTTTGAATGTTAGGTGAGGGCCCCTAAACCCCTAGAATTCTCTCATTTCCAAATTTGTTCCATGTTGGATCAACAAAAACCATTCGCTTGCACGTTGCAAACGGGGAGAGCCCGTGTGGATAAATTTGTATAAGAAGGAATAAAAATGGCTCTTATGAACTCTCTCTAGCACCAAGGATTGTGGGCAACATCCACGAGTTGGTAAAGCGTGTGATAATGCCGGCTTGCAGAAAATGTTTAAACCTTCAGAATGCTATGTCAGCGCTTATTGATGTTAGTTTTCTTAATGAGGCATTATCTTCGCTCTCTCTTTTGTTGTTTCAACAGAAAGAATGGAGACAAGTGCACCGGTATGATAATTGTAAATCATAAATTTTGTTTGTCCATCAGGGGTTAAAACTTTCAGTACAATATTGTGTTCTGAGAGGCTTTGCGACAAAATCTGTGTTTTTTCCGGTAGAGAGAGCGTATGATGGATAACGTGTGGGTTTTTGCTGAGAGAGGAAGATAGCTCTGTTTGTTTTGGCGCTGATCCGGTTTTTATCACTTTATAAACAATTAAAAACAGTACGGTTAGAATAAGGAAAAGCGTTATTAAAACGGAAATAATCATTAAACCCATAAGTTTTTTTCTCACTCGTTCTACGGCAGGGTCTAAAGGGAGATCTTGAGGCAGAGAATTTTGCTCTGTGTGATGGTCTTTTGAAGGGTGCATTCGCTTATTATCCATCATGTCTTTCATTGATTATTTTTTTTGAGATCTGATGGGTTTATGCTTTTAAAGTTTTTTGTGCAAGAGGTTTGTGGAAGAAGAATGTAAAAGAGGAAGCGATGTTGGTAAAATATCTTCTTTGTGTACTGTAGACAGCTTGTCCTTTACGTTTTGGCTTTTAAGCAGGAAATTTCCATGGTTTGTTACAGACCAGATCAAGTTTACTTCTTGTTGATGTAAACTGGGTTGTACGTTTATACATTGAGCAAAAATTTGTTGTCCATAAAGTGCAAACTTTTTTGTGGACGGGACCATGGCCTGTTCACAAGCTTGAGCCGTGGGATAGATTTTAACCATTGTATTGTTCGAATAGCAACTATTAAAATCATCTGTACATGAAACTAATAAGAGGATAAAAACAAGGGGATTCATCAATTATTTTCCAAATGACAGGTTGACAGAGCGGACTCCAATTTGTCAGCCTAGGG
>NZ_JBHIOZ010000223.1:0-1869 GCF_042195805.1 Bartonella sp. AP57NXGY
AATCGTATGGCTTTTCAGCTTATTGATCACTGGCCCAATTGGAGCTTACCTATTGCAGTTTTGGTTGGTAAAGAAGGATCTGGAAAAACGCATTTTTCTAATATATGGCTCCAAAAAGCAGATGCTTTCAGGATTCAGCACAATGAACTTGATCAGGCTGTTACTATGGCTTCTTTAGGCAGATCATTTTTAATAGAGGATATTGATACAGGTGAAATCAATGAGACAGAACTTTTTCATTTAATTAACAGTATTAAGCAAGCAAATCTTGATGCACGACAGGCTACTTTATTGATGACGGCACAAACACTTCCTTCCGCTTGGAATTTAATGTTAAATGATCTAAAAAGTCGTCTTAATTCGGTGATGTTCGTTGAAATTAATCAGCCTGATGATGCATTGTTAACAGCTGTTGCATTTAAGCTTTTTTCCGATAGGCAACTTATTGTACATCCAGATACGGTTTATTATCTTGTAAGCCGTTGTGAACGTTCTTTATTTTCATTGAAGCGTGTTGTTGATTCTGTTGATCAGTTGGCATTACAAAGAAAAAGAAAAATAACACGTGCTGTTATTGCTGAAGTTTTAAATAGAAGAAATCCGTAAATACTCCTTATCATGGCTTAATTATTCTGTCCTTCTATTATCGTTTCAATATGTGGAAGACAAGTCATTTAAATTTTCTTCTTTTTGGATATCTATATAAGAGTAAAAAATAGTGTTTTTTACTCTTATCGTGTTTTTATTTTAAATAGCTTTGAGATTTTATTGTATGATGTTGAATTCTTACCATCTTCGCATTTGAAAATTTTTCTAAAAAGAGCGCTTTATTTTATTTATAATAAAACCTTTGTGCTTTGAAAAAATGTTTGTTGTTTATGGGTTTGGATTGTAGAAGATTCTAGAATTTTTAATAAAAGAGTCTTTGGGAAGATAGAAAAAGAGGGGAAAAAAGCTTAATACAGCTGAATTTTTTGGCTTATGTTCTCTTTGGGAAAGTTTTTCTATGATATTTAAGTCATTTTTTCTAAAATTGTATCTGTGGAATGTGTTTTGATACAATGAGAGCTTGCTTAAAACAGGATAAAAATTATGAAATCCTTATAGAGAAATTCGTTATTTTTTAATATAGATTGGATTTTCTTACGGAAGTTATTTTCTACTATTTGTCAATAAATTTGTTATTGAGTAGGGGGAAAAATTAAAAAATGTGCTTTTTTGTAAAGAAATGCAACAAAATTAAAAAAAAGTGTGTTTTTCTCTTGCACTTCTGTTGTGAAAATTTTAGGAAATGTGCATCAAGTAAATGTAAATGGCGGAGCGTAGCGCAGCCTGGTAGCGCACCTGATTTGGGATCAGGGGGTCGTAGGTTCGAATCCTATCGCTCCGACCATATTTGATTGAGTGTGTGAGAATGACCCAATTGGGTACTTGTGGTGAGAAACTATCATCCAAGCGTTGTGTAATCTGAAGGAAAAAGGCATGATCGCACGTATTTATAGTCCTGCTAAGACAGCTATGCAGTCAGGTAAGGGGAATACAGTTTTTTGGATTCTAGAGTATGAGCCAATGAAAGCAAAAATGCTTGAACCTCTTATGGGCTACACGGCAACGTCTGATATGAATAATCAGGTAAAGATTCGATTTAATAGGAAGGAAGAAGCGATTGCTTTTGCACGTAAGAATGCTATCTCTTACCGTGTAGAAAAGAAACATACATCGATTCGACGTGCTATTTCTTATTCTGATAATTTTCGCAGTGATCGGCAGCATTCTTGGACACATTGAATTGAAGATGCTATTTTGAATTGAGAAAATAATCAGTTGGGTCCCGTAGCTCAGCTGGATAGAGCAACGGCCTTCTAAGCC
>NZ_JBHIOZ010000224.1:0-1859 GCF_042195805.1 Bartonella sp. AP57NXGY
CATGAAACCACATGCTATTTTTGTTAACACAGCGCGTTCAGCTTTGGTTGAAAAAGGGGCGATAGAAAAAATACTAAATTTGGAAAATTCAACTTACTTTGCACTGGATGTTTATGACAGCGAGCCAGTATATGGGAGCAAATTATTGCAATCAGATAGAGTTCTTTGCACGCCACATCTGGGCTATGTGACTGAAGAAAGCTTTGAGAATTATATTGAAAAAGCTTGCCAAAATATAGCATCTTTTATGAAGAGCGCTTAATGCCGGCTGAGCCAATGTTTGTAAAATTTATCTTATATCGCTAGCGTATCAAATTTGCACGACACATAATAGCTTATTTCCTTAAATTAAGCATATTCCTTAGTTTTCATATTAATACCAATAGTATGGACAGATTTTTATGTAATCAGCATAAAATACACAATTTATTATTGCAATCATTAAAAAAGGCTACTTCATTGGAATACACTTTAATTGGAGGGGGCGGAGTGAGCAATAATAAATTTATAGGAAAAAATTATTATAGATGGATTATATTGCTTGTTGCCACGATCGCTCAAGCATCAGCCTGCTTCTTTGTTCAAGGGATTGGTCCTTTAGCTGAATTTTTTAAGAAGGATTTCTCGCTTAGTGACTCTCAAATAGGTTTGCTGTCTTCAGCAGCGCAATTCCTACCTATTATTGGCTTACTTGTAGCTGACGAATTACTAGACAAGTTTAACGAGCGCTATATTGTTGGAGTTGGCGCGGTCGGCGTTTCTGTCGTTCTTTTGTTGGGAGCAATCGCAGATAACTATATTTCCCTTTTGGTTTGTTTGCTAATTATAGGGGAATTTTATAGTTCTGCTCAACCCGGTGGCGCTAAATCTGTTTCTGCATGGTTTCCACAATCGCAGCGCGGATTTGCAATGGGAATAAGGCAGGCGGGGTTAACATTAGGTTGTGGGGGCATTAGCTGGAATAGTTCTTCCTGCTAGTGTGCTTGTCTATGGCATACAAGGTGCGTTTTGGTCGGTGCCATAGTTTCTTTTTTAGGGGGATGTATATTTATTATTTTTTATCACTCACCAGCAAAAGTTATCGCTATCGTTCCAAAAAGCAAGGCAAGAATTTCGTTCTATGCAAATGTAAGATCTCGTCTTGCAATGTTGGCTGCGCCTCATATGAAGAATATTATTTTTCCAAGCGTTTCACTTGTGATCGTTCAATATGTTTTAACCATTTTTATAACGATCTATTTTTATAGAATCTATCACCTGTCTTTAGATAAAAGTACTTATTTATTTTTTGTTTCACAGGCTTCTGGTGCCTTAGGAAGAATTATTTTAGCAGCGTAGCGTGATCATTGTAGAAAAGGACGGTTTTTTCCTGTCTTGTTTTGTATGATTGCAGTCGTTTTTTGATTTTTAATATTAATTTTGGGCATGAGTGGATCCATAATTTATTTAACTATTTTATCTGCTTGGTTAGTTTTTGGAGGAATGGGATAGTATGGCCCTTGGGTTGCTTATATTGTAGACTCTTCGCCAAAAGAAAGTGTTGGCTTTTCTCTGGATTTAGCAATGTCTATAAATCAAATCGCAATCATTACTGCTCCACCATTATTTGGATTAATCTAAGATTTTACAGACACTTATTTACTAACATGGCTGATTTTAATTTTAATTATTGTTTTTTCACTTTTCTTAATAAAAAAGTAGGGAAATATAATTGGGGAGGAAATTATAATGATAAATGAAAATACTTTTGAGTTGAGCAATATCGAAAGAGACAAACTTTGGGAGGCTTTAGACCATGTTATTTATGATCCATACGGTGGTATTGAATATTCGGTTGAGTTAAAAAAATAGCATTTTCG